>JAEWEX010000330.1 GCA_023389135.1 Pseudomonadota bacterium
GCCATGAACAGCGCCACCAGCAGCAGCCCGGGTATCAGCGCCGCCATGAACAGCTTCGGCACGGAACTCTGCGTGAAGGTGGCGTAGACGATCAGCGCGATCGACGGCGGGATCAGGATGCCGAGCGTGCCGCCGGCCGCCAGCGAGCCCGCCGCAAGCGCGGGACTGTAGTTCCGCTGCATGAGCTGCGGCAGCGCGATGCGGCCGAGCGAGGCGGCGGTGGCGATGCTCGACCCGCTGACCGCGGAGAAGATGGCGCAGCCGGCGATGTTGGTCTGCAGCAGGCCGCCGGGGAAATTTCCCACCAGCCGGTCCATGCCCCGGTAGACCCGGTCGCTGAGGCCGCTGGCGGACAGCAGTTCCGCCATCAGGATGAACAGCGGCACGGCGGTGAGCGTGGCGCTGTTGAGGCTGCCCCAGGCGAGGAACCCCAGGCTGTCCAGCGACGACAGCCCGCCGTCCAGCACCAGATAGCCCAGCGCGGGTATGGCGATGGCCATCGGCACGGTCATGCCGACCGACAGCAGGAACAGAAACATCCCGAGGACGACGACGACCTGGATTTCCGGGCTCACGGCGAGGGATCCTTGCGTCCGGAGGAGGACAGGGCGCGGATGTGGTAGCCCAGCGTCATCACCAGCGCGGCCAGGAACAGCGCCAGTCCCAGCACCATGGCGGCCTGCGGGATCCACAGCGGCGTGCCGAGCAGCGTCGGCGCGACGCTGCCCGAGCGATACGACGCGATCTCGAACCGCGCGAGCTGCCACAGGAAGACGACCGCGAACGCGATCCCCAGCAGGTCGAACACCACCCGGGACCAGGCCTGGGCGCGCGGCGACAGCAGTTCCTGCACCAGCTCGACGCGATGGAACGCGCCGTTGAGCTGGCACGCGGCGAGGCTCATGAAGGCGAGCACGATCAGCATGTAGCCCGCCAGTTCGTCCGCCATGTGAAGCGATTGCGAGAACACCGACCGCAGCACGATCTCGAGCGTCACCACGACGATCATCACGCCGAAGGCGATCTCGCACACCAGCAGCGAGAAGCGGGCCAGCGCGGACCTTGCATGGGCGGGGTCGGAGGGGCCGCCAGGCCCCTCCGGATCGACGTGCAGATCGCTCATGTGCGGCTCAGATGCCCGCGGCGCTGCGCACGGCGGCAAGCGCCTCCTGGGCGGCGGGGCCGCGGTCCTTGGCCCAGACGTCCCAGTAGTCCGCCATCAGCTTGGCCGCGCGCTCGATGTCCTCGGCGGTCGGCTCGGTGATCGTGAACTTGCCCGCCGCGATCTCCTTGATGACCGCGTCGTCCTCTGACTTGAAGTTGGTGGCGATCCACTGTCCGGCATCGGTGGCGGCCTGGCGCAGCGTCTTCTGCACCTCGGGCGACAGGCCCTCGAACACCTTGGTGTTGATGATGATGTGGGCGTTGTTGTAGTTCACCGGCAGCAGATAGCCGTGGGCGAGCGAGTCCTTCCACAGGATGCCGCCGCCGACGCCTGCGGTCAGCACGCCGTCGACCATGCCGCGGTCGAGCGCGCCGGCGGTCTCGGGCACGGAGATGGTGATCGGGATGCCGCCCGCCCGCTTCACGAACTCGCCCTGTTCGGGCGAGGACACCCTCAGCTTCATGCCCTTGAGGTCGTCCAGCTTGGCGACGGCCTCCTTGCCCCAGACATATTGCGGCGGCGAGACGTAGCTCGCCAGCACGGTGATGCCGCGGCTCGCATACTCCTTCTCCACGAAGGGCGCGAGCGCCTTGGCGGTGCTGGCGGCCTGCTCGTCGCTGCGGACCAGGAACGGCAGGCGCTGGATGCCGCCCAGCGGCACGTTGCCCGTGAACAGCAGGTCGTCGCCCATCTGGACGATGTTCTGCGACACCGCGCCGGTGATGTTGCTGGTCTCGATCTGCAGCGTGCCGGCCTGATGGATGCGGATGGTGAGTTCGCCGTTGGTCGCCTTCTCCACCTCGTCGGCCATGCGCTTCAGGCCGCGGCTGATGACGATCTGGGGCGAGCTCTGGGCGGTGTAGAGGTTGAGGCGCTCGGCGGCCTGCACGGACGGCAGGCCGGCGGCCGCGACCGCCAGGGCGGCGGCCAATGCAGCGGTCTTCAAGCTGATCTGGAACACGTGCTTCCTCCCGATGCGCCGGGTGTTCTGGAGCCGGGTGCGGATCGCGGCAGGGTCATCGCCGGATGCGGTGCGCCGGCCCTGACGGCGTCGGCCGGAACTTTGGCCAGCGCCCGGATGGCGCACAAGGCGGCCGGGGCCCCGGTCTCACAATGCGAGAACGGGCGGCCGGCGGGCCCGCGATTGCATGTTTTCGGCCCGCGATACGCCAACGACCCGCACCCGCTGATCCGAAGGCATCGCCGGCATCGCGTCCAGGCTGGCCCGCCCTTCGTCGAGTGCTATGTATGCAACGGGGAAGGTCCTGCGGAGCGGGGAAGCGAATGGGGCGCATGACGGCAGCCGACAAGGCCTATCGGATGATCCGGCAGCTCATCGCCACGGGTGCGCTTGCGCCGGGGGCGCATCTGCGGGAATTCGAGATGGCGGACCGCACCGGGCTGAGCCGCACACCGATCCGCGAAGCCTTGCTGCGCCTCGGCAGCGAGGGCTGGGTGACGGTCGTCGCCAACCGCGGCGCCTTCGTCAACGCCTTCGACAGGCGCGCCAGCGAGGAGGTGTTCGGGCTGCGCGTGCTGCTGGAGCCGTTCGCCGCCGAGCTCGCAGCCCAGAACATCACCGGCGACCAGCTCGCCCGGCTGCGCGACCTCAACCGCGAGATGGCCGACGCGATCGCCGGGGATCCCCCCGACCTCGACGCGGTCGAGCGCATCAACAACGCCTTCCACAGCCTCATCGTGGAAGCAGCCGACAGCCGCCGGCTGGCAAGCTGCCTCGCCTCGGTGCTGCAGCCGGCCATCGTGTTCCGCACCTTCAGCCGCTACCGTTCAGCGGAACTGCGGCGCAGCGTCGGCCACCACGAGGAACTGGTCGCGGCGCTCTCCGTGGGAGACGGAACCTGGGCGCGCGCCGCCATGGTCGGGCATCTGAGCAGCGCCCGGCACGTCTATGACCGCCAGTTCGGATCGGAGCCCGGCGCCACGGCGCGCCGCTGAACGCGAAGCGCGCCGCCGATCGCTAGACCAGGGCAAGGCCGACGACGACGGCCCAGCCCGCCAGAACCAGCAGCCACGGCCCGACCAGCGGAGCGAACGCGCTCGTCCGCTTGCCGGCCGGCACCGCCGTGCCGCGCGTCCGTGACCGATCCGCCTCGAAGCGTTCCTGCAGGGTCTTCCAGCGCTGGCCGGCCGCCATGCGCAGATCATGGTCGCAGGCGGCGTCCGATCAAGCGCGCATCGCATCTTCGGTGAACGAAGGTTTCACGCCCGGTCATCAGACCGCCGCACGGCCGCATCCTCCTGCCCCGCCTCGCCTTCGCTCTCCACCACGCCCGTGCGCTGCAGGCGCAGCGTCACCAGCCAGCAGCCGATCGCCCAGCACGCGCCTGCCGCCCAGCCCGCCAGCACGTCCGTCGGCCAGTGGACGCCGAGATAGACCCGCGAGCCGCCCACCAGCACCACGACGATGACGGCGGAGGCCAGGATGTAGCCCTTGCCGCGCCAGTTGGGCTGGATGCGCACGAGCATGGCCGCCAGCGTCAGGTAGACCACCGCGGCCATCATCGAATGGCCGCTCGGAAAACTGGCGGTGCTGACATGGGAGCCGTGCGGCACCAGATCGGGCCGCGGCCGGTCGAAGCCCGCCTTGGCGAGGGTGCTCAGCAAGATGCCGCCGCCCACCGCCACCAGCACGGCCAGCGCCGCGCGGCGCTTGCCCATGACGATCAGATAGCCGGAGACGGCGAGGGTGAGCAGGGTCAGCACCCCGACGCCGCCGAGCGCGCTGAAGTCCCGGATCATCTCCTCGAGCCACAGGGGTCCGAGCGGATCGGAGACGTCCTGCGGATTGCGCAGCGCCAGGAGGATCGCCTCGTCGGCGGCATGAGTCTCGCCTTCCAGCACCTCGTCCGCCAGCTGGAGAAACACCCAGCCCGCGGCGGCCGGCACGAACAGGGCGATGGCAAAAGGCCACTCCAGCCGCGCGCGCCGCACCAGCCCCGCCACGGCCCGTGCCACCGTCGATAATCTCTGGCTGCCCCACATGGCACTTGAAACTTTCGGGGCACGGGAGGGTTCCACCCCCGGGCGCGCTTTTCCTGTGGTGGCCGCCGCGCGGCGGGTGGGCGGCTGTGCCCGCGTCTGCCGCTCGACCTCACGCCCTGCGGAACCCTCCCCTCGCCAGGGCGTTTGCCGAACGTCCCGCCCGCCCCATGTCCGGAGCATCGGCCGCCGGTCGATCCCAGCCTGCCGAGACCGCCAGTGCCCCGCCTCGTCTGCTACAATGTCCGCCGCTGTCTCGGCATGGACGGCCGCGATGCGCCGGCGCGTATCGCGGAGGTGATCGCGGCGCATCGGCCCGACATCGTGGCGCTGCAGGAGCTGGACGTGCGGCGCCCGCGCAGCGGCGGCATCGACCAGGCGGAGGCGGTCGCCGGCCACCTCGCCATGAGCGGCGTGCACTTCCACCCGGCTCTGAGGCTGGTGGAGGAGGAGTACGGCGACGCCATCCTCACCGACCTGCCCTGCCGGCTGGTGCGCTCCGGTCCGCTGCCCGGACCGCCGCGGGCGGAGACCCGCGGCGCCTTGTGGGTCTCGGTCGAGGCGGATGGCGGCGATGTCCAGGTGGTGAACACCCATCTCGGCCTGTGGCCGTCGGAGCGGCTCGCGCAGGCCGGGGCGCTGCTGGGCCCGGACTGGCTCGGCGACCCGCGCTGCGCCGGGCCGGCGCTGCTGGTGGGGGACTTCAACGCCACGCCCCGCTCGGCGGCCTATCGCAGGCTCGCGGCGGCGCTGACCGACGCCCAGCTGGCGCCGGGCATCGGCGCCCGGCCGCGGCCCACCTTCCCGTCCCCGTTTCCGATGCTGCGCATCGACCACGTGTTCGCGCGCGGCGTCCGGATCGCGGCCGCCTTGGCGGATTGCGGTCCGCTGGCGCGGATCGCGTCCGACCACCTCCCTCTCGTGGTCGACTTCGAGCTCGCCGGCGGGGCGGCCCGCCCGACCGCCGATGGATCGGAACCGCCACCCGGACGTTACCCCGGCGGAGGACGCCCTTGACCCGCACCACGACACCGCAGGACGAGACGCAGGACCGGCATGGCGGTCGGGCCGTGCCCTGGAAGGCGATCGTCGCCTGCGCCGCCATCGCCCTGGCCGGCTTCCTGCTGCACAGGACGCTGGCGCAATACAGCTACGACGAGATCGTCAGTTCGGTGACCGGCGTGCCGCAGCGCCGGCTGCTGCTTGCCGGCGCATTCGCGGCCGCGAGCTATCTGTGCCTCACGGGCTTCGACTGGCTGGCGCTGCGCTACGTCGAAAAGCCCCTGCCCTATCCGCGGGCGGCGCTGGCGTCCTTCGTGGCGCTGTCGCTCGGCCACAACATCGGGTTTGCGGCGCTGAGCAGCGGCACCATCCGCTACCGGTTCTATTCGCGATGGGGGCTGACCGCCGAGGAGATCGCCAAGCTCGTCCTGTTCTGCGGCCTGACCGTCGGCCTCGGGCTCGCGGTCCTGGGCGGCGTCGCGCTGCTGGCGCGGCCCGCGCTCGCCTCCGAGATGACGGGCCTCGGCCTTCCGGCCGTGATCACGCTGGGCGGCGCCTGCATCGCGGCCGTAGCCGGCTATCTGGCGCTCGCCGCCTGGGTCCGCACGCCGCTCCGGTTCAGGCGGTGGTCGCTGCAGATGCCGCCATTGCGGCTGGCGCTGGCGCAGGTGGGCATCGGCGCGCTCAACTTCGCCTGCGTCGCCGCCTGCCTCCACCAGGCGATCCTCGCGGCCGCGGACGCGCCCTATCTGAACGTCGCCGCGGTCTATGTCATCGCCAACACCGCGGCCATCGTGTCCCACGTGCCGGGCGGCCTCGGGGTCATCGAGAGCGTCGTCAGCTACCTGATCCCGGGCGCGGTGCTGGTCGGGCCGCTGCTGGTGTTCCGCTTCGTCTATTTTCTCGGGCCGCTGATGATCGGAGGCGCCGTCCTGGCCGCTGCGGAACTGGTGTTCCGCAGCCGTGGCAGGCCGGACACTTCAGCTACGGCCTGACGGTCTCCGTCCCGCTCGACCGGCGCCGGAAGAACGCGCCGAACGGGTTGAACGGCCGCACCGGGTCCAGCAGCACCGTGGACCACACCGGGCGCGTCGGGCCCTTGCCGTGCATGGCGTCGAACGGCTGCAACCGGCGCGGCCCGCCGTCCAGCGCATCCAGCGCCGCGAACATCGAACCGCCGGAGGCCGCGATCGCGGCGCTGACCTGCGCCGGCTCGGCGCCCAGATGCTCCGCCAGCAGGCCGTCGCGCAGCGCACAGATGCGCGCCCGGTCATCCTCGCCGGCGGCCTCGACGGCGATGTCGCACTCCGTGTCGAGCCCCACCGAACGGTTGTTGAGGTTGGCGGAGCCGACGCGCAGCAGCCGGTCGTCGATCACCATCACCTTGGCGTGGACGAAGATCGGATGGCCCTTGCCGGCGGCGTCGTCCACGCACGGATACAGCACCCGCAGCCGGTCGTGGCGGTCGACCTTGCGCAGCCGCCGGATCAGCCGGTCGCGGTTCTCCTCCATCACGACCTTTTCCGCCCAGCCGTCGCAGCGCGCCGCGGTCACCACGACGATCTCCGGCCCTTCATCCGCGGCCAGATGCCGTTCCAGCACGTCGCCGATGAAGCTCGCCGTGATGTACTGGGCCTCGATATAGATGCTCCGGCGCGCGGAGCGCAGCGCGTCCACCGTCAGGTTGCCGGCCTCCCACACCGCCGGCTCCCCGCCCCAGCGGGGCATGGCGCGGGAGACGGCGACGTCGATGTCGCGGAAGTCCGGATCGAGCCCCTCCGGCCAGGGCGCCGGCCCCGCGGCCGCGGGCGCCGGCAACGTGTCGCCGGTGGCCGCCTTCCAGC
>JAEWEX010000525.1 GCA_023389135.1 Pseudomonadota bacterium
CCCCCAGACATCGCCTTCCCGGTGGTGTGGACCATGCTCTACGCGCTGATGGCGGTGGCGCTGTGGCGCACCATCGAGCGCGTGCCCGACAAGTGGACCAGCAACCTCGTCGCCAGCGCCTTCATGGGCCAGCTCTCGCTCAACGTGGTGTGGCCCTACGCCTTCTTCGTTCACCGGCAGATCGGCATCGCCTTCCTGGTGATCCTTGCGCTGATCGCGGCGATCCTGATCAACATCCGTCTCATGCGGCCGATCGACGGGCTGGCGGCGAAGCTGATGCTGCCTTATCTGGCATGGGTGTGCTTCGCCGCGCTGCTCAATGCGAGCATCTGGTGGCTCAACGCCTGACCGGAGGTCCGCCCCTTGTCCGACGCCATGGCATATGTCGTGCCCATCGCCCTCATCGCGGTCGCGGCCGTGCTGGTGATGGGGCTCGTGAACATGATGCGGGGCGGCAGCCCCGAGCGCGCGCAGAGCCTGATGCGCTGGCGCGTGCTGCTGCAGGCGGTCGCCATCGGCGTGGTGCTGCTGACGGTCTGGCTGGCGGGAGGCTGAGCGCGTGGTGAAGCTCAACAGGATCTATACCCGCACCGGCGACGACGGCACCACGGGGCTGGCGGCGGGGCCGCGGCGGGCGAAGCACGACCTGCGGGTCGAGGCCTACGGCACCGTGGACGAGACCAACGCGGTGATCGGCCTGGTCCGGCTCCACACCGCGGCCGATCCGGCGCTGGCCGCCGTCGAGCGGGCGCTGGCCGTGATCCAGAACGACCTGTTCGACCTCGGCGCCGACCTCTCGACCCCCGACGACGGCGTCAAACTCCAATGGGAGCCGCTGCGCATCGTCGACAGCCAGGTCGAGCGGCTGGAGCGCGAGATCGACGCGCTCAACGCCGACCTGGAGCCGCTGAAATCCTTCGTGCTGCCCGCCGGCAGCGCCGCCGCGACCGCGCTGCACCTCGCCCGCACGGTCTCGCGCCGCGCCGAGCGCCTGATGACGGCGCTGGCGGCGCAGGAGCCGGTCGGCGCGCCGGCGTTGCGCTACGTCAACCGGCTGTCGGACTATCTGTTCGTGGCCGCGCGCTGGGCCAACCGCCCCGCCGGGGGCGACGTGCTGTGGGTTCCGGGCCGCGACCGCTGAGGCCGGCGCGACGGGGGGTCGGCCGATGTTCATCCCGCTCTATGACGGACACCCGCTGAGGCGCATCGCGCGGCCCTGGGTCAACTGGAGCCTGATCGGCGTCACGGTGGCGACCTGGGCGGTGTTCCAGTCCGGCTTCGTCATCGACGCCTTCCAGGCCTCCGTGATCTCCTTCGGCATGATCCCGGCGGTGCTGTTCGAGCACGCCTCACTGCCGCTGGGCTACGAGCAGGTGCCGAGCGAGCTGACGCTCGTCACCTCGATCTTCCTGCATGGCGACGTCCTGCATCTGGCCGGCAACATGATGTTCCTGTGGGTGTTCGGCGACAATCTCGAGGACGCCATGGGCCACCTGCGCTACCTCGTCTTCTACCTGCTGTGCGGGGCGGCGGCGGCGGGCGCCCATGCGCTGGCGGTGCCGGTGTCGGAGGCGCCGCTGGTGGGCGCGTCGGGGGCCATTGCCGGCATCGTCGCCGGCTATCTCCTGCTCCACCCCAATGTGCGCATCTGGATCCTGGCGCTGGGGCGCATCCCGCTCAGGCTCAACGCCGGCTGGGTGATCGGCATCTGGCTGGCCCTGCAGGTCTTCAACCTCGTGGGCAGCGGCCCGGAGGAGGAGGTGAGCTGGTGGGCCCATATCGGCGGCTTCGCCGCGGGGCTGGTGCTGACGCCGCTCATGAAGGCCCGCGAGGTCCGGCTGTTCGACCGGCCCGCCGCGCCCGGCTGACAAGCCGCGCGGGCGGCCCGACCATCGGCGATATTGCAACGCAGCAGCATGCGGCGTTTGATGGTCCCGATGGCCTGACCGGAGCTCCGAGCCCATGACCGACGCCGCCCCGCAGAGCGACCCGTCCGCGCGCGGCGCGGCGCGTCGCGACAAGCCCTGGATCTTCCGCACCTATGCCGGCCATTCCACCGCGGCCGCCTCCAACGCCCTGTTCCGCGCCAACCTCGCCCGCGGCCAGACCGGGCTGTCGGTGGCCTTCGACCTGCCCACCCAGACCGGCTACGACCCCGACCACGAGCTCGCCCGCGGCGAGGTCGGCAAGGTCGGCGTGCCGGTGTCGCATCTGGGCGACATGCGCCAGCTGTTCGAGGACATCCCGCTGGCGCGCATGAACACCTCCATGACCATCAACGCCACCGCGCCATGGCTGCTGGCGCTCTATGTGGCGGCGGCGGAGGAGCAGGGCGCCGACCGCGCCGGCCTCGCCGGCACCACCCAGAACGACATCATCAAGGAATACCTGTCGCGCGGCACCTACATGCTGCCGCCGGAGCCGAGCCTCAGGCTGACGCGGGACGTGATCCTGTTCGCCAACCGCGAGATGCCCGCCTGGAACCCCATGAACGTGTGCTCCTACCACCTGCAGGAGGCGGGCGCGACGCCGGTGCAGGAGGTCGCCTTCGCGCTGGCGACCGCCGTGGCGGTGCTGGACGGGGTGCGCGCCTCCGGCCGGGTCGACGCGGCGGGTCTCGCCGGCGTGGTCGGCTCCATGTCGTTCTTCGTCAATGCCGGCATGAGGCTCGTCACCGAGATCGCCAAGATGCGCGCCTTCGTGGAGCTGTGGGACGAGCTCACCCTCGCCCGCTACGGCGTCGAGGACCCCAAGCTGCGGCGGTTCCGCTACGGCGTTCAGGTCAACTCGCTGGGGCTGACCGAGAGCCAGCCGGAGAACAACGTCTACCGCATCCTGATCCAGATGCTGGCCGTGACGCTCTCCAAGGACGCGCGCGCCCGCGCCGTCCAGCTCCCGGCCTGGAACGAGGCGCTGGGCCTGCCGCGGCCCTGGGACCAGCAATGGTCGCTGCGCGCCCAGCAGATCCTCGCGCTGGAGACCGACATCCTGGAGCACGCCGACATCTTCGCCGGCTCCGCGGTCATGGCGGAGAAGGTGGCGGAGCTGAAGGCCGAGGCGCTGGAGGAGCTTGCCCGGATCGAGGCCATGGGCGGCGCGGTCGCGGCGGTGGAGAGCGGCTACATGAAGCGCGCGCTGGTGGACGCCAACGCCCGCCGGCTGGCGGCCATCGAGCGCGGCGAGCAGACCGTGGTCGGCGTCAACGCCTATGTGGACGGCGCGCCCTCGCCGCTGGCCACCGGCGCGGACGCGATCCTGGTGGTTCCGCAGGAGGTCGAGGCCGGGCAGGTCGCGCGGCTGGAGGCCTGGCGCGCCGCGCGCGACGGCGACGCGGTGCGCGCGGCGCTGGCGCGGCTGGAGGA
>JAEWEX010000023.1 GCA_023389135.1 Pseudomonadota bacterium
CGCCAGCACCGCCTCGCCGCGCAGCACCCTTTGCTCCATCACGATGCTCGCCCCCGCGACCTCCGCCACCGCCGTCTCCACCTCCAAGAGGTCGTCCAGAACGGCCGGCCGGTCGAACTCCACCGCCATGCGCCGGACCGCGAAGGCGAGCCCATCCGCCGCCAGCATGGCCGACTGCGAGACGCCGAGCGCCCGCAGCAGCTCGGTGCGCCCGCGCTCCATGAAGTTCAGGTAGTTGGAATGGTACACGATGCCGCCGGCGTCCGTGTCCTCCCAGTAGACGCGGACGGCGATGCGGTGGGCCGCCCCGGTCATTCCCCGCCCTGGTCGAACAGCGGCATCTGCACGCCGAGGCTCTGCGGCGCGGCGAGGCCGAGATGGCGGAAGGCGTGGACGGTGAGCATCCGCCCGCGCGGGGTGCGCTGCAAGAAGCCCTGCTGGATCAGGAACGGCTCGATGATCTCCTCCAGCGCGTCGCGCGGCTCGGACAGGGCTGCGGCGACGGTCTCCACGCCCACGGGCCCGCCGCCATAGTGCTCGGCGATCACGGTCAGGTAGCGGCGGTCCATGGCGTCGAGGCCGGCATCGTCCACCTCCAGCTGCCGCAGCGCCTTGTCGGCGACCGCGCGGTCGACCCTGCCGGCGCCGTCGAAGGCGGCGAAGTCGCGCACGCGCCGCAGCAGCCGCCCGGCGATGCGCGGCGTGCCGCGGGCGCGGCGCGCGATCTCGCGGGCGCCGTCGGCGCTCATGGGCAGGCCCAGGACCCGCGCGCCGCGGGTGACGATCAGGTCGAGCTCCTCGACCGTGTAGAAGTTGAGGCGCACGGGAATGCCGAAGCGGTCGCGCAGCGGCGTGGTCAGGAGCCCCGCCCGCGTGGTCGCCCCCACCAGGGTGAACTTGGCGAGATCGATGCGGACCGAGCGCGCCGCCGGCCCCTCGCCGATGATGAGGTCGAGCTGGAAATCCTCCATGGCCGGGTAGAGGATTTCCTCCACCGCGGGGTTCAGCCGGTGGATCTCGTCGATGAACAGGACATCGCGTTCTTCCAGATTGGTGAGGAGTGCGGCGAGGTCGCCGGCCTTGGCGATCACCGGGCCGGAGGTGGCGCGGAAGCCGACGCCCAGCTCGCGCGCCACGATCTGCGCGAGCGTGGTCTTGCCGAGGCCTGGCGGGCCGGCGAACAGGACGTGGTCCAGCGCCTCGCCGCGAGAGCGCGCGCCCTCGATGAAGATGCCGAGATTGGCGCGGGCCTGCGCCTGGCCGATGAAGTCGGCGAGCCGCTGCGGGCGAAGGGTGCGGTCCTGGTCCTCGTCCTCGGGCGCACGCTCCGGCGCGATCAGGCGCTCGCCGCTCACCGCCGCCCTCCTGCGCCGGCGGCCCCCGTGAGCCACCAGCACAGCATCGTCGAGACAACGCCCGCGACGACCACGGCGCCGGCGAGCACCTCCGCCTCTTCGTGGTACAGGTCCATGAAGCCGAACGCCCAAACGACCCCGACCGCGAGGCCGGTGGCGCCCGCGACCAGGGCGCTCGCGGGCCCGCGCCACATGCGCCACGCCCAGATCGCGAGACCCGAGGCGAGCGCCGGCACCGCGCCCCAGACATAGGAGAACCACCAGCCCCACAGCACCAGGAACAGGAACACCCACAGCCCGCCCTCCAGGTCGCTCCGCGACACCTGGAGGCTGAGCGCGGCCATGACCACCAGCCCGCCGACCGGGGGCCCGACCAGCAGGAACACCAGCATGGTCCGCGCCAGCGCGCCGAACCCGGCGCGGCGGGCAGGCGACGGAGCCGGCGGCGGCATGGCCGCGTCAGGCGTCGTCACGGCAGATCCCCGGGCGTGTCCGGCCACAGCATGTCGAAGCCGTTGGCGACGATCGCCGCCAGCGCGCCGGCGCCCGCCATCAGCAGCGGGTAGAGAATGGTGAGCCCCGGGAACCACAGCAGCATCATGAGGCCGATCAGCCCCGCCGCCATGGCGGATACCGCGACGACCGCGCCCAGCGGCGAGCGGAAATGCGCCATCACCGCCGCGATCAGCCCGGAGGCGGCGAAGGCCAGGATGGTGTTGAAGGCGACGCCCAGGAACACGACGAAAGCGTCCATGCTGCGCTCCACCGTGCCGGCGGAGGCCAGCGGCTGGCCGAACAGCAGCCGGTAGACGATCAGCGTCGCCACGGTTCCGATGCCGGCATAGAGCACCGCCAGCCACATGGCGCGGGCAAGGCGTCTGGTCATCGCGCGAGTTCCTTCAGGCCGAGACGGATCAGCGCCTCGGTGGTCGCTCCCTCCCCCGCCTTGGCCAGCGCGGCGGAGACGGCGGCGGAGGCCTGCACCTGCGGATAGCCGAGATTGACCAGCGCGGACACCGCGTCCGCCACGGGCGCCGGCGCCCGGCGATCCCCCAGCGCGTCCGCCAGCCGGATATGGCCGGCATCGACGTCGGCGAAGGCCGGTGCGCGGTCCTTGAGCTCGGCGACGATGCGCGCGGCGACCTTGGGGCCGACGCCCGGCGCGCGCGCCACGGCGGCCCGGTCCTGCAGCGCGATGGCGTTGGCGAGGTCCGACGCCTTCATGATGCCGAGCACTGCCAGCGCCACCTTGGCGCCGACGCCCTGCACCGTCTGGAGCAGGCGGAACCACTCGCGCTCCACATCGGTCATGAAGCCGAACAGCCGGATCTGGTCCTCGCGGACATAGGTCTCGATGGCCAGCGACACGCTCTCGCCGGCGGCGAGCTGGCCGAGCGTGCGCGCCGAGCAATGCACCAGGTAGCCGACGCCGCCGACGTCGACGATCGCCCAGTCGCCGCCGATGCTGTCCACCCGTCCCGTCAGCTTGCCGATCATGCGCGCCTGTGCCTCATGGCCGACCATGTAGCACGAGTCGGAAGCCGTCGAGAGCAGGGCGGATCGATCTGCGCCGTGGCGCGTTGAGGGGCGCACCTTTCCCGACAGGACAGACCCCATGGCCACCCAGAAGCGTGACCTGCGCACCGGACGCACCGTCTGGCAGCTCGCCCGCCTGCCGCCGACGCCGCACCGCCCGCTGAAGGACGACGCGGAAACCGAGGTGCTGGTGATCGGGGCCGGCATCTCCGGCGCCATGATCGCCGAGGCGCTGGCGGGCGACGGCCATGGCGTCATGGTGGTGGACCGCCGCGGCCCGCTGAAGGGCTCGACCGCCGCCAGCACCGCGCTGATACAGTACGAGGTCGACATGCCGCTGACCCGGCTGTCGAAGTCCATCGGAGAGGCGGACGCGGTCCGGGCGTGGCGGCGGTCGGTGCTGGCGGTTCGCGCCCTTTCGGCGAAAGCGCGCGAACTGGGCTGCCCGCTGGCGCCCCGCGACAGCCTCTACCTCGCTGGCGACGTCCTGGACGCGAAGGCGCTGGCGGCCGAGGGCGAGGCCCGCCGCGCCGCCGGCATAGAGACCGCGATCCTCGACCGCCGCCAGGTCAGGGAGCGCTTCGGCATCTCCCGGGACGCGGCGCTGCTGGGCTACGACAACCTCTCCGGCGACCCCAGGCGGCTTGCCGCCGCGTTCCTGCGCGCGGCGGCCGAGGCCGGGGCCGATGTGCGGGCCCCGGTCGAGGTGACGGAGGTCGACGCCGGCGCCACCCGCATCGTCGCCCGCACCCGGGACGGCCGGAAGATACGCTGCAGGCGGCTGGTGTTCGCCACCGGCTACGAGGTTCCTGACGGGGTGTCGAAGGCAGGCCACGACATCGTCTCCACCTATGCGCTGGCCACCGTCCCGCAGAGGCGGGCGCTGTGGCCGGAGCAGTGCTTCATCTGGGAGGCGTCCGATCCCTATCTCTACCTCCGCACCACGCCGGAGGGCCGCGTGGTCTGCGGCGGCGAGGACGAGCCGTTCTCCGACGAGGAGACCCGCGACGCCCTCCTGGAGAAGAAGACCGCCACGCTCCGGCGCAAGCTCGGCAAGCTGCTGCCCGGCCTCGACACCACGGTCGACTGCGCCTGGACCGGCTCGTTCGGCACCACGGCAACGGGCCTGCCGCGGATCGGTCCCGTGCCCGGCATGAAGAACTGCTGGGCGGCGCTGGGCTATGGCGGCAACGGCATCACCTACAGCCGCATCGCCGCCGAACTCATCCGCACCTCCTTCGCGGGCGGCAGGGATCCGGATGCCGACCTGTATGCGCTGTAGCCTCAGCCGGCGAGCGCGCGCACGGCGCGGTGATGGGCGTGGGTGATGGCCACCGCCAGGGCGTCGGCGGCGTCCGCGCTGGTTGTGGACGCCGCGGGCAGAAGGACGCGGATCATGGCCTGGATCTGGCGCTTGTCGGCGTGTCCCGCGCCCACCACCGACTTCTTGACGAGGTTCGCGGCATACTCGCCCACCGGCAGCCCGGCCTGGGCGGGCGCGAGCAGGGCGACCCCCCGCGCCTGTCCGAGCTTCAGGGTGGACGCAGGGTTGACGTTGACGAACGTCTCCTCGACCGCCGCCTCGTCGGGCCGGTGCGCCGCGATGATGCCGGCGAGCGCATGGTGCAGGGCCGCCAGCCGGTGGGCCAGCGCCAGCGTGTCGTCGGGCTGGATCACGCCGCAGGCGACGAAGACGAGCCGGGACCCCGCAGCCTCGACGACGCCCCAGCCGGTGCGGCGGAGGCCCGGGTCGATGCCGAGGATGCGAATCGTGCGTGCGGCCATGTCCAAGGTGATAGTGCCTGGTCGCCAGCGAGGCGAGCGCGGGCGAGCCGTTAAGCCCTTCTTAACCACGCCCGTTCACCTGCGGATAAGCGGCCCGTGCTAGGGATTTCGTCTGGTCGACCCCTCGTTGCAGCCAGCCCGCCATGCCGCACAACCGACGCCAGCATCCCCGCCGCGAGATCCACATGCGCGCGGTTGTCCTCAGCCCATGCTCGACCACATCCATGGTCTGCGCGGTGGAGGACATCTCCCACTCCGGCGCGCTGCTGCGGTTCGCGAGGGGCAGCAGGCCGCCGGACCGCTTCCTGTTGCTGCTCAACGGCAACAACGCGGTGCAGCGGGTCTGCGACGTCGCGCGCCGATCCGAGGGGCTGGTGGCGGTGCGCTTCGTGCCGGACATGGACGCCCGCGCCATCCGCAGGATGCTGTTCGACACCGGATGCGCGGAGACTGCGGAGACCGAGGAGACCGCGGGCTCCGACGCGTCGAATGGCCCTCTCGACGGACAGGCGGAAGAGCCGGACGCAGCGGCCGATCCTGCCGCCGCCTGACGCTCAGGCGGCCGAGAGCCGCTCCATCACCTCGTCCGACATCTCGTAGTTGGCGAAGACGTTCTGCACGTCGTCGTCGTCCTCGAGCGTCTCGATCAGCTTCATCAGCGAGGCGCCCTTCTCCTCGTCCACCGCGATGGTGTTCTGCGGCTTCCAGACGATCCTGACGCTGTCGGGCTCGCCCAGCGCCTTGGTCAGCGCATCCGAAACCTCGCCCAGCGCCGCGAAGGCGCAGGTCACCACATGGCCGTCGGCATCGGACACGACGTCGTCGGCGCCGGCCTCGATGGCGGCTTCCAGCACGGCGTCGGCGTCTCCCGCATCGGGCTTGAACACGATCTCGCCCACCCGGTCGAACATGAAGGCGACCGAGCCGGTCTCGCCCAGCGCGCCGCCGGACTTGGAGAAGTAGGAGCGCACCGCCGAGGCGGTCCGGTTGCGGTTGTCGGTCAGCGCCTCCACGATCACGGCGATCCCGCCGGGGCCATAGCCCTCGTAGCGGATCTCCTCGTAGTTCTCGGTGTCGCCGCCCTCGGCCTTGCGGATCGCGCGCTCGATGTTGTCCTTGGGCATGGACTGGGCCTTGGCCGCCTGGATGGCGAGCCTGAGCCGCGGGTTCATGTCGGGATCGGCCATGCCCATCTTGGCCGCCACCGTGATCTCGCGCGCGAGCTTGGAGAACAGCTTGGCGCGGACCGCGTCCTGGCGGCCCTTGCGGTGCATGATGTTCTTGAACTGGGAATGTCCGGCCATGTCCGGTGCTCCGGCGTTTCGCGTCGTGCGGGCTCTGGAATGAGGTGACGGCTTATACGGCCGGCGGGGCGCGATGGGAAGTGCGGGGCGCGCGGCACGGCCCTCACCAGAACCCCGGCAGCGCCTCCGACAGCCGGCCGCCGAGCCTGACCGGGGCGACCTTGCGGGCGAGCCCCGTGGCGTCGTCGGTCTCCACCGCCAGGCCGCACAGCGTCGCCGCGCCGCCCGACGCCTCGAAGCGGGCTGATGGAATCTTGGTCAGGAACCGGCGCAGCGGCTCGTCCTTGTCCATGCCGATGACGGAATCGTAGTCGCCGGTCATGCCCGCGTCGCTCTGGTAGGCGGTGCCGCCGGCGAGGATCATGTGGTCGGCGGTGGGCGCATGGGTGTGGGTTCCGACCACCACCGAGGCGCGGCCGTCCACATGGTGGCCGAACGCCATCTTCTCGCTGGTCGCCTCGGCGTGGAAGTCGATCAGGATGGCGTCGGCCGCCTCGCCCAGCGGGCAGGCGGCCAGTTCCAGGTCGGCGCGGGCGAAGGGGTCGTCCATGGCGTCCATGAAGACGCGGCCCATCAGGTTCATCACCAGCACGCGGCGGCCGGAGGCGGTCTCCACCAGCGCCGAGCCGCGCCCGGGCGTCCCGGCGGGGAAGTTGGCCGGGCGGATCAGCCGGGGCGCGCGCTCGATGAACACCAGCGCCTCGCGCTGGTCGAAGGAATGGTTGCCGAGCGTGATGGCGTCGGCGCCGGCCTCCACCAGTTCGTCATGGATCTGCTCGGTGATGCCGAAGCCGCCGGCGGCGTTCTCGCCATTGACCACCATCAGGTCGAGCCCCCAGCGGGCCCGCAGCGCCGGCATCAGCTCCAGCGCCGCCTTGCGGCCGGAGCGACCCACGATGTCGCCGATGAACAGGATGCGCATGCCTCACTCCCCGGGGCGAACCAGCCCCGCCTCCGTCGCGAC
>JAEWEX010000045.1 GCA_023389135.1 Pseudomonadota bacterium
GCCCCCGCCGGCGCGGCGGCGCCGCATGAGGCCGTCGCCGAGCCCGCGGCCGGCCAGCGCCCGGCGCAGCCCGGCGCTGTCATAGGCGCGGTCGGCATAGACCGTGCCCGCCGCCGCCGGCAGCAGGGCCGGCGCCACCTGCACGTCCTGCACGTTGGCCGGCGTCACCTCCACCGCCCCGATCAGCCCGGAGCCGCGGTCCACCGCCACATGCACCTTGTAGCCAAAGCCGAAGCGGCCGCGGTCGTTGGTCGCTCCGAAGCGCGCCTGCGGATCGGCCGGGCTTGCCCGGCCCTCGCCCATCCGCGGCCGCGGCGCCGCGCTCGCCACCAGCGAGGCGTCGATCAGCGTCCCGGTCTTCAGCACCAGGCCGGCCGCGTCGAGCTGCCGGCCCAGTTCCGCCAGGCAGCGCTCCGCCAGCCCGTCACGCCCCAGCGCCTGACGAAACCGCCAGATCGTCGCGTGATCCGGCGTCCGGTCCTCCAGGCTCAGCCCGCAGAACCGCATGAAGCTGAGCCGGTCCGACAGCGCCGCCTCAAGCCCGGGATCGGACAGGCCGTACCACTTCTGCAGCAGCAGCGCCCGGAACATCATCACAGGAGGATACGCCGCCTCGCCGCGCGCGGCGGAATGGATGCCGTCCAGAAGCCGCTCCAGCGCAGACCAGTCCACCAGCCGCGACAGCTCCGACAGTGCATCGACCCCACCGTTCCCGCGCCGCGAAACCGCAGCGTCCAGAAAACCCAGCTGACCGACACGACGACGCGGCATCCAACCCTCCAAATCAGCCCCACAAAAGTGAATCAGATCGGCGCAATCCGTGCAAAGGTCTCCATGCTGAGCAGGCCCGAAGGGCCGTCTCGAAGCATGCATCGGAGCGATGGCGCGCCGAAGGCCGCCGGCCTCACACCGCCTCGACCGGCGGCTCCTCGTGGCGCGCGCGGCGCTCCTTCATGCGGTCGAATATCCGGCCGAGCGGGGCCGCCATCTGCTTCAGCCGGTCGGCCGCGCCGGCCAGCCGCTCCAGCCGGCCAAGCTCCTCGTCCAGGGCGCGCAGCGTGCGGGCCTGCCCGGGCTCGTCGTCGTCGAGCCAGACATTGACGATGCGCGCGAACGCCAGCGACAGCACCTGCGCGCGCGCGGCCCCGGCCGCGCCGGTCTCGTTGACGCCGGCGGCGGCCAGCGTCCACTGCTGAGAGGTGACGGCCAGCGAGTTGAAGGCGGTGGCCCCCAGCGGGTCGCGCATCAGCCCGTCGCGGATGTTGCGGATGGCGGCCTTGTGGGCCGCCATGGCGTCGAGCCGGCGCATCACCAGGTCGAACAGCCGCTCGCGCACGCCCTCCTCCAGGTCGGCCGTGCCCTCCTTCAGCACCTGCAGGTCGATCCGGCGCACGAAGCCGCCCAGGATCGCGCCGGTGGAGGGGTAGGCGCCGCGCAGGTCCGCCAGCGACACGCCGGCCCGCTGCGCGACATCCGCCAGCGAGACCTCGCCCCAGGGGCGCTCCGCGAGCAGCGCCATCAGGGCGTCCACCGCGGCGTCATGGACCGATGCGGGCTTTGTGGTCGGGCTCTTGGCCATGGGATGAAAACCTCCGGAAGCTGCCCCATAAGGTAGGGCGGCGGAGGCTCGCCGCCAATCGCGGCGGGGAGATGGCTCAGCCGGCGAGCTCGCGCGAGCGGCGCGCCGCCGCCGCCACCGCATCGCGCAACAGCTCGTCCAGCCGGTGCGAGCCCATGAGGATCTCCAGCGCCGCCGCGGTGGTGCCGCCGGGCGAGGTGACGTTGGCGCGCAGCGTCTCCGGCGGCAGCGGCGAGCGGTGCAGCAGCTCGCCCGCGCCGGTGACGGTCAGGCGCGCCAGCGTCATGGCCAGCGCCGTCGGAAGGCCCGCGGCCACGCCCGCCCGGGCGAGGCTCTCCACCATCAGGAACACATAGGCCGGGCCGGAGCCTGACACCGCGGTCACGGCGTCGATCAGCCCCTCGTCCTCGACCCATTCCACATGGCCGGTGGCGGCGAGCAGGTTGTGCGCGACGATGCGGTGCTCGGAGGTGACGCGGCCATTGGCGACGGCGACGGTGGCGCCGCGGCCGATGGCGGCGGGCGTGTTGGGCATGGCGCGCACGATGGCGGTCTCCGGCGGCAGGCCTGCCGCCAGGGTCGCCAGCGTCTTGCCGGCCATGATCGAGACCACCAGCGTGTCGCGGCCGGTGTGGCGCAGCGCCCGCGGCAGCGCCGCGTCCAGCATCTGCGGCTTCACCGCCATCACCACCACGGCCGAGGGCCGGTCGGCGTCCGGCGCGGGGTTCAGGGTGACGCCGTGGCGCGCCAGCAGCGCCCGCGCCTCGTCGGAGGGCGTCGGGTCCACCACCGCGACCCCCGCCGGATCGAGCCCGAGCCCGATCCAGCCCTCCAGCATGGCGCCGCCCATGCGGCCGGCGCCCACCAGCACCAGGCTGCCGGGCAGCGACAACCGGGCCGAGCCCGGCGCCGAGGTCTGGGTCATGCTTCTCCCGCTGTCTCGAACAGGACCGCGTCCAGCGCCTCGCGCGCGGACTTCCCGGCCCAGACCACGAACTGAAACGCCTGGTAGTGCCGCTCGCACGCCTCCAGCGCCGCCTGCAGCAGCGCCTCGCACTGGCGGTCGGTGGCCCCCGCCCCGCCCGCGAGCAGCAGCGCGTGGCGGTACATCACCACGCCCTCGTCGCTCCACAGGTCGAAATGGCCGATCCACATCTGCTCGTTGATGGTGTTGACGAGCTTGAGGATCTCGGGGCGACGGGTCTCCGGCACCTTCAGGTCGAACGCGCAGGCGAGGTGAAGCGCCTCCAACTCGTCCATCCAGCTGATCGATACGTGATAGTCGGACCACTGGCCGGCTACCGAAATGGTGATCTCGTCCTCGCCCGAGCGCTCGAACGACCAGTCATTGACCGATGCGAGGTGCTCGATGGTGTCGACCGGATTGTCGAAGCGATCGAAGGACATTTCGATGAGCGCCATCAATGCCTCCGTGGGGGGCTCGACGCACGCCTGCGCGCGTCGGACGCCGAACTTGGCTGACTGCCGGCTGTTGCCCTGCCGGCTGACGCCGCACGACCGGCGAGACCGTCCGGAGCAAGGACCGGCTCGAATCGCCTTGAACCCAATAT
>JAEWEX010000067.1 GCA_023389135.1 Pseudomonadota bacterium
GGCCAGATGACGCCAGTCCATGCAGACGAAGTGGATCGAGCCGTCGGTGGAGTGCGCCACCAGGCTCTGGAACGCGGTGCGCAGGAAGGCGGTGAACTGCGCCTGGGTCATTTCGCCGGAGGCCATGGCGAACTCGCGATGCCGGATGGCGCCGGAGCCGCCCACATGGCCCTGGATCGGCACGTTGTAGGGCGGGTCGGTGAACACCATTCGGGCCTGCTCCCCCGCCATCAGGGTCGCCACCACCTGCGGATCGAGCGCATCGCCGCACACCAGGCGGTGGGGGCCAAGCTCCCACAGGTCGCCTCGCCGGCAGCGCGGCGGCCCGTCTTCCGCCGGCAGCCGATCATCCTTCGGATTGTCCGGCTCCTGCGGCTCGAGCCCCTCGATCAGCCCGTCGATCTCGGCGATGGAGAAGCCGGTGATCGACAGATCGAACCCCAGCTCCAGCCCATGCAGCGCGCCAAGCTCGGCCGCCAGCAGCTCCTCGTCCCAGCCGGCGTTCAGTGCCAGCTTGTTGTCGGCGATCACGTAGGCGCGCTTCTCGGCAGGGGACATGGTCTCGATGCGCACGCACGGCACCTGGTCCATGCCAAGCTCGCGCGCCGCCGCGACACGGCCGTGGCCGGCGAGGATGGTGTCCTCGCGGTCGATCAGCACCGGGTTGGTGAAGCCGAAGCGGGCGATGCTGTCGGCGATCTGGCGCACCTGCTTACGGGAATGGGTGCGGGCATTGGCCTGCCATGGCCGCAGGCGGGCGAGGGGGAGGTATTCGACAGCGAGGTCGGGCATCGGGAGTGCTCCGGGGAATCGCGGGCGCGGGCCCGATCGGATTCGTATGGTACAGAAAACCCTTGCCCACACAATCCCCGGGCGTATGCTTTCGTCAGATCAAGTGAACAGGCGGACATCCCATGAGCCTCGGCCTGCGCATCGCGCGCCTGCGCACCGAACACCAACAGTCGCTCCAGGACGTCGCCGACGCGGTCGGCGTCTCCAAGGCCCACATCTGGGAGCTGGAGAAGGGGCGCACCGACAACCCGTCCATGGGCCTCGTGACCCGGCTGGCGGATCATTACGGGGTCTCGGTGGCGTATCTGGTGGGGGAGGATGCGGAGGCTCCCGACGCCGATCCGACGCTCCAGCGAATGTTCCGCCAGGCGCAGGCGCTGGGGGACACCGAGCGGCAGGTTCTCGACGACATGATGCAGTCCCTGCTGCGGCACCGCACGGATCATGGCCGTTGACCTCGACCGCATGACGGTGGAGGAGGCGGGCCCCAACCCGCAAAAGCTCGCCGGCGAGATCCACCGGCAGCTTGGCCATCGCCGGGGCGCCGTGCCGATCGGTGGGATCGTCCGCGCGCTCGACATCGTGGAAGTTCGCAGCGCGCCCCTGGACAATCTGGAAGGCGCGCTGGTGACGCTGCCGGAGCGGGGCTATGGCGCCATCCTGGTGAACAGCCGCTCCGGACGCCGCCGCGCCCGCTTCACCATGGCCCATGAGCTGGGGCATTTTCTCAAACCGTTCCATCGGCCCACGGCCGAGCGCGGGTTCGAGTGCAGCCGCCATGACCTCAATCGCTGGAGCCAGAACACGGGTGACCGCCACCGTCGCCAGGAGGCGGAGGCTAACGCATTCGCCATCGAGTTGCTGGCGCCGGAGCGGCTCGCGCGGCCATGGCTCGACGCCGAGGTCGATCTGGCGCAGGTGCTCGAGCTGTCCACGGATCTGGAGATCAGCCGCCAGGCCGCGGCCCGGCGCTATGTGGAACTGCACGAGGCAAGCCTCGCCATTGTGTTCAGCACCGGTGGCAGGTTCTGGTTCGCCACGCGCAGCAGGGCGTTCCCGCTGCTGTCACTGGGCCGCGACGATCCCATGCCGGCGCTTCCCGACCCGGCCGGCGGCGCCCTGTCCGGCATCGAGGAAGCCGATCCGCTCGACTGGCTGCGTGGATCACCCGGCGCAGACCTGTTCGTCCAGACGCTCCACCAGCAGAACGGTCATGCCATGACCCTGCTGTGGGCGGAGAATGGTGAGGAGCATTGAGGGCGCAGCGCCCATTTCCTTTGCTTGTCACCGCTAAGGTCGTGCGGCGCGCCCCTCGCGGAGCCAGAACGTCGCTAACCCGCTGGCTAGTTCGGCCTTGTAGCTGCGCTCCTCCAGCTCCGTCGAACCAGTGGGCCTGCGATCTGCCAGGTAAAGGACGCAAGGGCGGCTAGGATCAGCGCAGCGGCGATCGGGCGCTCGAAGAATCCTAGGACGTTGTCATCCATGAGCTGCATAGATTTCACAAAGCTAGATTCGCCGATCTCGCCCAGCACCAGCCCAAGGATGATCCCGGCGACCGAATAGCCCCACCGCCGCAGGTAATAGCCGGCGATCGCCGCGACGAACATGACCCACACGTCGACGATGAGGTTTCGAACAGCAAAGGCGCCCACGGTGGCGAGGATCAGGATGGCAGGCGCAAGGAACTGTAGCGGAATGCGTAGGAGGTGGACCACTGTCTTGGTCTGAAACCAGCCGAGTCCGAGGATGAAAAGATTGGCGAAGAACATGGCCGAGAACGTCACCCACACCAGATCGGGACTGGAGAGGAAGACAAGGGGTCCTGGTTCCATGCCGTGGATCTGGAAGGCGCCCATGATCATCGCTGTAAGCGCGCCGCCGGGCAGGCCAAGCGCAAGCAGCGGGATCATGGCCGCACCGGTTGCTGCATTGTTGGCGGTCTCAGATGCAACGACCCCTTCCAACTCCCCCTTGCCAAAGCGTTCAGGGTGCCGCGACCAGCGCACCGCTTCATTGTAGCTCAGGAAGGCCGCCAGCACGGCGCCGATGCCGGGCAGGATGCCTGCGAAGAAGCCAATTACCATGGAGCGGGCGACGGCGAGCTTCAGGCGCCAAAATTCCAGGAAGCTTGGAAACTCAAGTCCTACCTTCGCATCGCTGGTGCGGGTGCCAGTTGCTTGCGCGGCTTGGCTCAGGACCTCCGATACGGCAAAGAAGCCCAGGATAACGGGAATGAAGTGGATGCCAGCAAGCAGGTAGTAGGTCCCGAAGTCGAAGCGCTCAATGCCGTCGGCGGGGTCCGTGCCGACCGTGGCAATGAGGAGCCCGATGATCACTGAAATCCACCCCTTCCAGACGTTACGTGCACCAACCGCCGCCGCGACCGAGAGCCCGAACAGGATGAGCGCAAACAGCTCCTGCGACCCGAACGCCCCGACCGCCCAGCCCGCGATGGCCTCCGTCGAGGTCATCATCAGAATCGTTGAAGCGAGCCCGCCGACGGCCGAACAGATGATTGAGGCACCGACCGCCTTGGCCGCCTGGCCGTTGCGCGTCATCGGATACCCGTCTAGGGCCGTCGGAGCGTTCTCTGGCGAGCCCGGGATGTTGAACAGGATCGCCGTAATGGCTCCGCCGAACACGCCGGAACAATAGATTACCGAGAACAGCATTACCGCATGGGTCGGGCTCAGATAAGCGGTGAAGGGCAGGATGATCGCCCCCAGCGTCAGCAGGCTGACGCCGGGTACGGCCCCGAACAGCATCCCGCCGAGCAGGGCGCCGAAGAAGATCAGAAGACCGAGCGGGTCGCCGAATAGAAGGGCGGTGCCATTGAAAAACTGATCCAACACGAGGTTGTCCGCCTGTTATCGAGCGATCTGCAGGAGCAGATTGGAAAAATCATAGAACCCGGGCAGACGTCCTGCGGGCAGCGGCACATAGAGTAGGGTCACGAAGACCAGAAAGATGACGGCCGTTATGGTCGCCGCCGCAGAGGCGACGCGCAGCCAATGTCGCTCGCCCATGGCAACAACGACTGCCGCTGCAAAAATCGGCGTGGAAGCGTAAAAGCCGAACCATGGCATGGCGGCCACGTAAAGGATGCCGATGACCATCATGGCCAGCACCGCGCGCGGCCGAGCGGGCGCCTCCTGCTCCATATTCTCGTCAATGGCGCCAGTCTTGTTTCGCACCGCGGTGACCGCCTGGCCAATTGCGGCCATGAGCAGGAGGATACAGAGGACACGTGGCCACAGCGCAGGGCCGAGGACAGAGCCGGGGCTTCCTTCCGGGAAGCTAAAGGTCAAGACAAAGGCGCCGATGGCCACCGCCGCCCACAGCAGAGTTTGTGCGAGCGCGCCGGTGAGAATCCCGAGGGGCATGTTGAACTCCGGTTGGCCGAGCCGCAACGCCCCCGCGTTGCAGCTCGGCACCTGCCTCAGTTGAGGCCGAGCTTCTCGTAGGAAGCTTGGTAGGTTTCCACCAGAGTATCGATCAGCTTGATCGAATCGGCCCTATTTCGGTAGCTGGACACGATGGTCATGTAATTTCGATCGAGGAAGTCTTGGAACTCGTCTGAGTTCCAGGCTTGGTCGAATGCCCACTCCAAGTAAGCGACGCGATCGTCATCAACGTCGCCCCGAACCACCAGGCCCCTGACGCGCAGCAGCGGTTCGATACCGATTCCGGCCTCGGCCAGCGAGGGCACTTCGGCAAAGGCTTCGGGCTGCTGCTCGAGGATCGTCAGCACGGGTTCGATTTGCCCGGCCTTGAGCAGGTTGGTCACATCGCCGGGCTGCTCGAACATGGAGTCGACATGGCCACCGACCAGTGCGGCATAGCGCTCCGCGGGCTTATCATAGCTGATCTGGCGGAACTCGACTCCCACCGCTTCCTGCAGATTGGCCGTCGTCACTCGCTCCATTGACCCGGTATGGCTGATGTTTGCCATCGTCACCTTACCCGGATTGTCCTTCGCATAAGCGACAAGGCTCTCCCAGTCCGTAAAGTTTTCGGAGCCAGGCCGGACGTAAATTTGGCTGAATGTGACATTGCCAATGCCGATCGGTGTCCAGTCGCTTGTCGGGTTCTCGGAGATGCGACCGCTGGCGAACAAGGTCAGCACATCGTCGCTGAACTGCATTATGGTGTAGCCGTCAGCCGGCGCGGTCATGAAGTCGGGGATGCCTGCACGGCCGCCACCGCCAGGCTTGTTGATGATCTGGATTGGCTGTCCCACGACCCGCGACATCGGATCCGCGATCGCACGCGCGAATTGGTCAGAGCCGCCGCCCGCGCCGAACGGCACGATAATCGTCAGCGGCCGGTCGGGGAACCCGTTCGGCTTCTGCATTTCCTGGGCAGCCGCGTGAGTTCCGGAGGCCCAGGCTATCGTACCCGCCAGGATCAAGCTGGCAGAGGCGCGACTGAATGTGCGCATGATCTTCCTCCCTTGGTTATTGTGTAGCGGTCGGGTCAGGCCCGGCCTTCGAGTTCGCCGGCCCTCGCCTTGAAGGCCAACCAGGCGCCATCGACCTTGATGTCGGCGCCGCTGACATAGTCGGATTCGGGGGATGCCAAGTAGATCGCCGCGTTGGCGATATCGTCGGCGCGACCCCACCGGCCGGCGGCGTTCTCCTGCGCCCACATCGGGCCGAACTCGCCGTGCTCGGCGTGGTGCGCATTGAACGGCGTGGCGACCATGCCCGGCGCGATGCAGTTCACGCAGATGTTCTTGCCGCGGAGGTCCACGGCCGCCGCCCGGGTGAAGCCGAGCACGCCCGCCTTGGTCGCGCAGTATGCCACGCGGTCTGGCCGTCCCACGAAGCTCGCGATCGAGGCGAGATTGATGATCTTTCCGCGGCCGTTGCGGATCATGTGCGGCACGGCGGCCTTGGAGCAGTTGAAGGCCCCCACCAGATTGACGCCGAGCTGCCGCTCGAAGTCCTTGGCGGTGTGCTCAAGGAAGGGGCGCACCGTCCGGATGCCCGCATTGTTCACAAGGATCTCCAGGCTGCCGAGCTTCTCGGCGGCGGCGTCGATGGCGGCATGAACGTTGGCTTCGTCGGCCACGTCCGCCTCCATGGCGAATGCGCGTGCGCCGCTGCGGGTCAGCGCTTCCGCCTGCGCGGCGGCAGCGGCGCCATTCACGTCCAGAACGGCCACCGCAGCGCCTTCACGCACAAAGGCTTCACAGATCGCCTGTCCGATTCCGCTCGCGCCGCCGGTTACGACCGCTGTCTTGCCGTTCAATCTCAAACACGCCTCCCGTCTCAATCCACCGGTCTGCCGTCACGACGACCGCGGTTGGCTGAGGATGGCGGCGCGAGCTGGCTGCGTCTGTAACCCCGGTTACAACCTTGCCGCACGGTCGTGGCTCACCTCGGCGGCAGAGCGGAGCGCGGCCCTGTCCGGAATGCGGATGTTCAGGTGCGCAGTCTCGATGAGCCCCATGCCGGCCAATACGCGCAACGCCTTGGACACCGTAGGGCGACGCGCCCCGACGATATGGCCGAGATCCTCGTGCGACAGGGCCACCGTGCCGGAGCCTTGGCCCTCCTGGCTGAGTTCCAGAAGCGCTCGCATCAGCCTGACCTCCGCCGGCATTGAGAATGCTTCCTGCATACGGAACTGGAAGTGCCACAGCCTGTCCAAGAGCAGCTCAATGACGGCGAGCGCAAGTTGGCCATTTGCCTGTAACGCTTCCGAGAGGCGGTCGCGGTGAACTGCGACTGTCTCGCAGTCCTCGATCGCGACAGCGCTGGCGTCCCGTTTGCGCCGCGGCCCGAGTGCGGTTAGCCCAAGAA
>JAEWEX010000096.1 GCA_023389135.1 Pseudomonadota bacterium
TAGGGCAGCGCCAGATGCGTGGTCTCAGACATGGAGCGTCCTTTCCAGCGCCGCGCCCCAGCCGACCGCGTCCGACCACTGCGACACCCGCAGGGTCAGGACCGGCTGGACCGCGCCGAAATCGGCGGCCTCGTGGGCCGCGGGATAGGTGAATACAGGAGCGGCGGTCTCGTAGGCGCGCACGGCCGACGGGCCGTCCATGACCTCGAGCCGGTAGCGTTCGACGGCCTCGCCCAGCGGCACCTCCACCGCCTCCCAGGCGTCGCCGCCGATGCGGGTGCGGCGGATCCAGGACACGGCGACGCCGGCCTCCGTTCGCCGGGCCCGCAGCCCGACCGGCGACAGCGGCCGCAGCGCGGCATCGCCGGCCGTCGCGGTGAAGGCGACGGCGAACGGGCTGCCATGGTCGAGCCCCGCCGGCGCGGCGCGCCAGGAGGTGGCGACGCCGAGGCGTTCCAGCCCCACGGCGAAGGGCGAAACCGCGGCGTCCAGCAGCACGACGGTGCGGCCGGAGGGCTTGGCCTGCCCCGCCAGCGCCTCGGAGCCCGCCAGCCCGCGCAGCAGCCCCGTCAGCCGCCAGGTCGCGGCGGCGACCAGCTCGGCGCCGGCGAAGCCGAGGATTTCCCAGCCGCCCTCGCCTTCCACGGCGATCAGGTTCGCGCCGTTCAGCACCTGGCCGGCCGATGCCGCGAGCAGCGCGCCCGACGCCATCCCGACGCGGACCGAGGCATGGCGGTCCCAGCGCCACAGCGGGCCGGGCGGGAGCGGATCCAGCGTCTCGCCGATGCGCGCCGGCCGCTCCAGCGTGACCGCCGGGGTGAACGAGCCGCCGTCGTCGCGCCACAGGGTGATCGCGCCCGGCCAGGGGCTCGCGGCGGCGGCGATCCGCGACAGCACCGGCTCGCCCTCGCCGGAGACCGCGAGATCGAGCACGATCACTTCGGGCGGGCCCAGGGCGGGCGGCACCGTGGAGGGCGCGGCGGGCGCCGACGGGCGCGGGGCGTCGAAGATCGCGGGCTCGATCGCCCGCGCCTCGACGATGCGCACCGGACCGTCCTCGACGGAGGCGATCTCCCAGGATGCCGGCCCTTCCAGTCCCGCGATCTCGACGCGGTCGCCGGGCTCGATCTCCAGCATCGCGGGCGGCAGCGCGAAGCGCAGCGTCTCGCGCCCGATCCAGCGGTCCTGGAGCGCGATCCCGGCGCGGCGCGCGCCCTCGCCGCGGTCCATGACCAGCGCGGTCTCGCGCGCCTCGCCGCCGCGGGCGACGCCGGGCAGCCGGCGGGCCTCGGCCAGGGTCGGGCGGAAGTCGGCCTCGATGTCGGAAAAGCCGATGGTCAGCGCCGCCGGCAGTTCGCTCTCCTGCGCCCGCACCCGGGCCGGGCGGACCTCGCCGCCGGCCTCCGCCAGGCCGTCGAGCGCGAGCTGGACCGCCCCGCCGCGGCCGCGCTGACGGAACACCAGCAGCCCGTCGCGCTCCACCGCCTCGAAGGCGAACAGTTCCGCCAGCGGCTCGACAGTCTCGCGCGCGGAGGCGGGCTGCCCGACCAGATAGCCGTCGGCGATGCCTTCCAGCGCGGAGGCGTCGGCGTCGTCGAGACCGGCCTCCGACAGGATCGTCCCGACCAGCTCCGCCATGGGCGCCGAGCCCAGCCGGCCGCCCAGCCAGTGGCCGGTCCGCCAGGCGACCCCGTCCGACCAGACGTCGAGCGCGGTCGGGAACGCGGGAAACGGCCTTGCATCCCAGGTCCACAGGAATATCCGCGCGGGATCGACCGGGCCGTCCGCCGAAAAATGCGCCAGCACCGCCTCCAGCGCGCGGCGCTGGATCAGGTCGTCGCGGTCGCCGCGGGAGAACGGCGGCAGCGCGGCGGCGGAGGACTTCCCGTCCGGAAACACGTTGGGCGCGTTGGCGCCGAGATGGACCGCCGGCACGCCGGCCTCCATGAGCCAGACCGGCCTGGACGCCGGCGTCCACGCGGTCGGCGCCGGCTCTTCGACGCCCGCCACCCGCTCCACATGGACGTTGGACCACCAGCCGGCGATGTCCTTGGCGCGGAACACCCAGGGCTTGCCGAGGCCGTCCGTGATCGGGGTGCGCAGTTGCGCGGCGCGGTCGGCGTCGGAGGCGTAGTACCAGTCGAACGCCTCGCCGCCGGCCACGTTTGCCGCCAGATGGGCCGGGTCGTAGGGGCCGTCGGCCGCCGCGGCGTCGAGATGGCCGGCGCCCGGCCGCCAGTCGGCCAGCGGCGGGTAGAAGTCGATGCCCACCGCGTCGATGGCGGGGCTGGCCCATAGCGGGTCCAGCGGGAACCGCACCTCGTCGCCGCCCGCAAGCACATGCGCGCCGTATTCGGTCCAGTCGGCGGCGTAGGTCACCGCCGTGCCGGCCCCCAGCACCGACTTCACGTCGGCGGCGAGCGCGGCCAGCGCCGCCACCGCCGGATAGACGCCGGCGGCGGAGCGCACCCGCGTCAGACCCACCATCTCCGAGCCGATGACGAAGCACTCGACCCCGCCCGCCGCCTTGGCGACATGGGCCATGT
>JAEWEX010000339.1 GCA_023389135.1 Pseudomonadota bacterium
GCGCGCGAGACCCCGGCGGCGCTGCTCGGCCAGGATGTCGATGGCGTGGGTCGGAACGCCCATGATGTAGGTCGCGCCGGTTTCCAGGATCCAGTCGAGCCGGCTGATTCCCGGCGGCGGATCGTCGGCGATGAACTCGCAGCCTGACAGGAGCCACTGCGCGACGCCCACCCAGGCGATGTGATGCGACAGCGGCGACAGGCTGAGCAGCTTGGTCTCCGGCCCGTGGCCCCAGTCTCGGACAAGGTCGCGAGCATTGGCGAGCAGCGTGTTGTCCGAATGCATCACGCATTTCGGGGTGCCGGTCGTGCCGGAGGTAAAGGCGAGATAGGCGATCTTGTCCGGGTCGGCGACCGCCATGCCGGGAGCACGGGCGCCAGGCTGGGGGAAGGTGTCCGGCTCATAGGTCCGGAGCAGCGACGGGACCGCGTCCAGCGCGTCGGACAGGTCGTTCCGCGCGCGGTCGGCGCCCCAGCCGGGCTCCGACAGCAGCGCTCTGGCCTGCAGCCGCTGGAGCAGGCCTGCAACGTCCGCGCAGGTATAGCTGCGGTGAAGGGAGGGATTGCACGCAAAGCCCTCGCGCGAGCAGGCAAGGAAGATCGCCAGGACCTCGATCCGGTTCGACATCCAGATCGACACGCGGTCGCCGCCGACCAGCCCGGCCTCCCGCAGGTCCGCCGCAACGGCATCGACACGGTCCAGCAGTTCGCGCCAGGTCACCCGGAGTCGTCCGTCGCGCGCCGCCGGGGCGTCGGGCGCGGCCGCCGCGGCGGCCTGCAGCAGAGCATAGAAGGTCTGGTTGCGCCAGGCACCGCTGTCGTAGTAGGCGCGCGCCCGGGCCGGATGGTGGAGCGTCAGGAAGGGCCGCATGGGCTCACTGCCCGAACTTGGACGGGTCGGGCTTCCTCCTTTCATTGAAGGAGGCTCGGAGTTCGCGGCTTTCCTCAGTGTCCAGATACGACGTCAACAGCAGATCGTGCGACAGCCGCGCCAGGCCGCCGACACCGCCATGGCGCGCGTTGAAGGCCGCCTTGACCGATGCCAGCGCAAACGCGCCGCGGTCGGCGACCTCGAGCGCATAGGCGCGGGTCTCCTCCGCCAGCCTGTCGTCGGGCACCACCTTGTTGATCAGGCCGAGTTCCAGCGCCTCTCGGGCGGGAATCTTGGGGTTGCGGTACCACATGTCCTTGGCCCGCTTCTTCCCGACGAGATCCTCGAGATACCAGGTGCCGTAACCGGCATCGAACGAGCCCATCATCGGGCCGACCTGTCGGAACACCGCGCTTTCCTTGGCGATGGTCAGGTCGCACACCAGTTGCAGCACATTGCCGCCGCCGACCGCGAAGCCGTTGACGCTGGCGATCACCGGCTTCTGCAGGCGGTCGATCGCCTCATACATCTCCAGCGTCGGCAGGGTGCCGGCGTAGAGCATGGTCTTCTCCATGCCGTCCTTGCGGCCGCCGATGCAGAAGAAGCGGTCGCCGGCCCCGGTCAGCACCACCACCCGCGTGCGGGTCTCGCGGCGGATCGTCTCGATGCAGTCCCGGATCTCGTGGCACATGGTCTCGGTGAACATGTTGCCGTCGTCGGGCCGGTTGAGCGTGATGGTCCCGATCGGGCCGTCTTCGGAATAGAGGATGGTCTCGTATGCCAAGGTTTGTCGCTTTCCTCAGATGACGTTCTGGCGGCGAAGGTCCGCTATGCGGCCGTCGTCGTAACGCAGCACCTCGCGCAGCACCTCATCGGTGTGGACGCCGAGCCGCGGCGGCGGCAGGCGGGCGGGCTGGGATGCGCCGTCCACCCGGATGGCGGTGCCGACCTGCGGAATGTGCCGGTCTCCGTCCTTGATGCGATAGAACAGCCCACGCTCGATCAGCCGGGCATCGCTGCTGACCTCGTCGACGCGGTTGATGGGGCCGCAAGGAATTCGAGCCGCGCGGAACGCCGACAGCCACTGGCTGCGCGGCTTGCCGAGCAGGATGTCCTGGATCTCCGCGACCAGCCTCGCGCGGTTTGCGCGCCTGTCCGCATTGGTGGCGGAGGACGGATCCGCGGCTCGCTCCGGCTTGCCCAGCGCCTCCCAGAAGCGTTTCCAGATGTTGTCGTTGCCGAGCCCAAGCGTGATCGGATCGTCGGCGGTATCGAAGGTCTGATAGATCGCGATGACGCTGTCGCGGCCGCCGGAGCGCCGCGGAACCTCGCCGGAACCGAGATAGGGCACGATGCGGCAGGCGGCGAAGCGCACCATGGAATCCACCAGCGCGATATCGATGATGCGGCCCTGGCCGCTGCGCTGGCGGTCGAACAGCGCTGCGAGCGTGGCCATGGCCGCATCCTGGCCGGCCAGCACGTCCGCAGCAGGCGCGCCGATCTTCTGTGCTTCGGATTCGGCAGGACCGGTCAGGTCCATGATGCCGGAATAGCCCTCCGCTATCAGGTCGTAGCACGGCCAGTCGGCGCGCTCGCCCTCCATGCCGAAGCCGGTGATGGAGACGTAGATGATGTCCTCACGCAAGCGCCGCACGCTGTCCGGGTCGAGCCCCAGCTTGCGCATGACCCGCGGCGGCTGGTTCAGCACGATCACGTCGCAGTTGGCGATCAGATCCGTCAGGATCTCCATCCCCGCGGCCTCGCCATAGTTCACGGCAAGGCTGCGCTTGTTGCGGTTGACGGTGAGGAACCAGAGCGATTCCCCGTCGAGGAAGGGCGGCCCCCAGGCGCGCGCATCGTCGCCCGCCATGCGCTCGACCTTCAGCACGTCGGCGCCGAAGTCGCCAAGAAGCTGCGTGGCGTAGGGCCCGGCGATGGAGGTCGTGAGATCGAGCACCCGCACACCCGCGAGCGGCGCAAAGCCCGCGAGAGGCGTGTGCACCGGCAGGCTGTCCATGGGAAGGGCGTCGGTTCTGGGGGCGGGCCGGCTGCTGGTCTCTGACATTTCCACACTCTTCGGGTCCAGCGAAGGGGTCGCAAGGACCGTGCCAGAGCCCCGGCGCCACGAAACCGGCGGCGCCGGGCGCCTGCTCTCTGCTGCCCCTGTTGCCGGAGCGGACAGTGCTTCCGGCGAATGTCCGCATTGACGACAGTGGCCCGGCACCCGGCGAAGCGCGGCGTCAGAATGCGTTTCTGCGGGGGGCTGGCACCGCTATTGCACCCGGCCCCGCAAGCCATGGCGTGCATCGCCGGGCAGAAACCGAGGAGGATCGAATGGGTCGTGACCAGCGCTTGCCGCGGCGCCGTGCGGTATGGAGAGGAGCGCTGGCCGCGGCCGCCCTCGCATTGATGGCGGCTCCCGCCTCGGCGCAGGACACCTATCCCCGCCGCGCCGTGGAGATCGTCGTGCCCTTCGCCGCCGGCGGCTCGACGGACCTGGGCGCGCGCATATTCGCCGAGGCGCTGCAGGCGCGATGGGACATGCCCGTGAAGGTGGTCAACCGTCCGGGGGGCAACACGGTGCCGGGCGTACAGGAGGTGATGACGGCGGCGCCGGACGGTCACACCATCCTGATGGACGGGCCGGGTTCAAGCTCCATGCTCGACACCGTGGTCCGCGATCTGCCCTTCAAGGCGACCGACCGCACCTTCATCAGCCTTGCGGCGCAGACGCCGCTGATGCTGATCGTCGGCGCCGCCTCGGAGCTGAAGTCCCTTGATGACGTCGTGGCGGCGGCACGCAAGGACCCGGCCGGGTTCAGCTGGACCTCGGGCCCCGGCACCACCGACATGACGTTCCGGCGCCTGTTCCAGTTGATCGGGGTCGATCACCGCAAGACCCGTCCGGTGCAGGTGCGCGGCGGCTCGGAGGCGGTCAACCTGGTTGCCGGCGGCCATGTCCGCGTCGGCGTCGGATTCTGGGGAACCATCGCGCCCCTGTATGGCGCGGACAAGCTGAGGATCGTCGCGGTGGCGGGAACGGAGCGCTTTCCCGAACTCCCCGACGTGCCGACGGCAGCGGAAGCCGGCGTGCCCGACCTGGAGATCCTGCAGTGGATCGGGTTCTCGGGCCCTCCCGGACTGCCGGCGCACGTGGTGGCGAAATGGACCGAGGATCTCGCCGGGATCGCACGCGAACCGAAAGTGGTGGAGGGCCTGAAGCGCCTGGGGCTGGTGGCCTTTCCCAGCGCCGGATCCGACATGCAGGAATTCGTCGAGACGGAGCAGGCTCTGGTGAAGCAGCTCTGGGCGGAGTGATTCCCGCGGCAGCAGGCCTTGCCTCCTGCGTTAGCCTGCGGAGACTGACGGGCCGGAGATCTTGTGGCCGAGCGCATCCCCGCTGGACCAAAAGGCGACGCGGCCGGAGAGGCAAGACGCGATTGCGAGAACGCCCGCAGAACAAAAAGTCTCACGTGAGACTTCGGAGCAGTCTCACGTTCTCTTTCTGTTCACGCACTCCCGCCAAAGAAAAACCCCCGGAAACCGTTCGGTTTCCAGGGGTTTTGAGATGGTGGGCGCACTAGGGCTCGAACCTAGGACCCGCTGATTAAGAGTCAGCTGCTCTACCAACTGAGCTATGCGCCCTTCGGCGAGCGGCGAGCGCCCGCGAAAGAGGTGTGCCAGATAGCAAAGGCCGTGCGGCGTGTCCAGCGCCGCGACGGCTCAATCGTCCTCGACGAACACCTGCTCACGCTTGCGGGCCACCGATGGCAGGAACACGATCACCAGCACGACCGCCGCCAGCGCCAGCAGCGTCGCGCTGATCGGACGCTCCACGAACACCAGCGCGTCGCCGCGGGAGATGATCATGGCGCGCCTGAGGTGCTCCTCGATCATCGGCCCGAGCACAAATCCGAGCAGCAGCGGCGCCGGCTCGCAATCGAGCTTGGCCAGCACGTAGCCGAGCAGGCCGAAGAACGCCATGGCGTACAGGTCGAATGCGTTGGAGTTGATGCTGTAGACCCCGATCGAGGCGAACGCCAGGATCGCAGGGAACAGGAAATAGTACGGGATCGTCAGCAGCTTCACCCACAGCCCGATCAGAGGCAGGTTGAGCAGCACGAGCAGCACGTTGCCGACCCACATCGACGCGATGATGCCCCAGAACAGCGCCGGCTGCTCGGTCGCGACATTGGGGCCCGGCACGATGCCCTGGATGATCATCGCGCCGATCATCAGCGCCATCACGGGGTTGGCCGGTATGCCCAGCGTCAGCATCGGGATGAAGGAGGTCTGCGCGCCGGCGTTGTTGGCGCTCTCCGGCCCGGCGACTCCCTCGATGGCGCCCTTGCCGAAGCGCTCCGGCGTCTTGGATATCTTCTTTTCGACGGTATAGGCCGCGAACGATGCGAGGATGGCGCCGCCGCCCGGCAGGATGCCCAGCGCCGAGCCCAGCACCGTGCCGCGCACGATCGGCGCGGCCATGGCCTTGAGGTCCGCGCGGGTGGGGAACAGCCCGGTGATCTTCTTCACGATCACGTCGCGGTCGGTCTCATTCTCAAGGTTGCGCAGAATCTCGGCGATGCCGAAAACGCCGACCGCCACCGCCACGAAGTTGATGCCGTCCGACAGTTCGAGAAAGCCCAGCGTGAAGCGCGGCGTGCCGGAATAGATGTCGGTGCCGGCGAGCCCGAGCAGCAGGCCCAGCACGATCATGGCCAGCGCCTTGAGCACGGAGCCGTGCGCCAGCGCCACAGACGACACGAGGCCCAGCACCATGAGCGAGAAGTATTCGGCCGACCCGAACTGAAGCGCCACGTCGGTCAGCGGCGGCGCCAGCAGCGCGATCACGAAGGTGGCCACCGTCCCGGCGAAGAACGAGCCGAGCGCCGCGGTCGCGAGCGCCGGGCCCGCCCGCCCCTGCCGCGCCATCTGGTAGCCGTCGATGGCCGTGACAGCGGATGAGGATTCGCCGGGTAGGTTGATCAGGATCGCGGTGGTCGAGCCGCCATACTGCGCGCCGTAGTAGATGCCGGCGAGCATGATCAGCGACGTCTCCGGCGACAGCGCCAGCGTGATGGGCAGCAGCATGGCGATGGTCGCCGTCGGGCCGATGCCCGGCAGCACTCCCACCAGCGTGCCGAGCAGCACGCCGACGAAGCAGAAGAAGATGTTCTGGCCGGCGAGCGCGATGCCGAGGCCGAGCGCGAGGTTGTCGAACATTTCCATGATCGGCCCTCAGCCAGCGATCCACGGGCCGACCAGCCGGATCGGCAGGCCGAGACCGTAGTGGAACACCGCGATGCAGAACGCGGTCATGCCGACGGTTATGGCGATGGCGGCAACGATGCCCATGCGGCGGCTGGCGAAGGCTGAGACGAGCACGACCAGCGCGACCGCCGGTGCGAGGCCGATGCCGCGCACCGTCGTGCCGAACAGGATCGGGGCGATCAGGATGAGGACGAGCCCGCGCCATGGCGCGTTGCCGATGGGCACGTTCGGCTGACCGATCGACTTGATGGCGACGACGGCGCCGAGCAGGATCAGCAGGCTTGCCAGCATGACCGGGAAATAGCCCGGCCCCATACGGAACGCGGTGCCGATATCGAGCCCGAACAATGCGGTCAGCCCGAAGTAAAGCCCGAGGCCGATGAACAGCAGCCCGGCGGCGAAGTCCTTGGTGTTGACGATCATGCGCGGCAGTCCCCTTCCCGCGGTCACGTGTCCTGCCGACGCGCTGCGGCGGCGGACCTCGCGCCTGCCTTTCCGGCTGAGCCGGCGCCGCGGGCGCGCACAGGCGCGTCCGCGGCGCGGCAGGATTCAGACCGGACCGGTCAGTCGGCGTACTGGCCGTTTGCCTTGATGACCGGCGCCCAGCGGGCGATCTCGCTCTCGAGCTTGGCCTTCAGGGCGGCGGGGGTCGCCTCCTCCGCGGAGGACGGCGCCGTGCCGAGAGCCGCGAACTGCTTGACGACGTTGTCGTCCGTCAGCGCCTTCTGCAGCGAGGCCGACAGCCGCTCGATCACCTCGGCAGGCGTGCCCTTGGGCGCATACAGGCCGTGCCAGATGCCGACCTCGAAGTCCTTGAGGCCGCTCTCGACCGCGGTCGGGACGTCGGGAAGCGCGTCCAGCCGTTCGCCGGAGGTGACCGCATAGGCCTTCACCTTGCCGGAGGTGATCTGGTTGGTGGTGTTGGTGGTCTGGTCGCACATGAAGTCGACCTGGCCGCCCAGCAGGTCGGTCATGGCCGGGCCCGTGCCCTTATAGGGAACGGTCGTCAGCGGAGTTTCGATCGCGCTCATGAACAGCATGCCGCACAGGTGGGACGCCGCACCGATGCCTGCATTGGCATAGGTGATCTTGTCCTTGTTGGCCTTGGCGTACTCCACCAGTCCGGCAAGATCGTCGGGCTTCAGATCGCCGCGGCCGATGATCGTCATCGGCACGTCGGTGACCAGGCCCACATACTCGAAGTCCTCGAGCGCGTTGAACGGCAGCTTGCGATAGAGGGTGGCGGTGGTGGCCATGCCGATGTGGTGCAGCAGAAGCGTGTAGCCGTCTGCTTCGGCCTTGACGAGCCTGGCCGGGCCAAGCGTGCCGCCGGCGCCGCCCACGTTCTCGACGATGATCTGCTGGCCGAGATCACGGCTCATGGCCTCCGCTACGAGGCGGGTGACGGTGTCGGTCGGACCGCCGGCGGCGAACGGCACGATCACGCTGATGGTGCGGCTCGGATAGTCCTGCGCGCTGGCGGACGCCACGCCAAGCGCGAGGGTCGAGGCCGCGACGGCTGCAAAAAGTGACTTGAACGACATCAAGGTCCCTCCCGGAACGATTATCTCGCCGGACGATTGGCCGCCCGGCGGCATGCCCGGCACGCAACCTGCGTGCCAATTCGCTAGAAGCTTCATTATCTTGATGCCCGGAGCCCGCCACAAGGCCCTTGGTCGAGAATGCACACGCCCGGGCCGGCGGCCGGGCGCCGATGGCGGGTGCGGCATCGGCGATTCTCCGCCGACGCCGCCCGGGACGCTACGCACTGGCCGCTTGCGCGTGCAGCCGCTGGCGCTTGGTGGCCAGCTTGTCCAGCGCCGCCACATAGGCCCGCGCGGACGCCACGATGGTGTCCGGATCGGACGCCTTTGCGGTAAAGGTGCGTCCGTCCTCCGACAGCCGTACCGAGACCTCGGCCTGGGCGTCCGTGCCCTCGGTGACGGCGTGGACCTGGTAGAGCTCCAGCGTCGCCTCGTGGGGAATCAGGGCCTTGATGGCATTGAAGGTGGCGTCCACAGGCCCGTTGCCGGTCGCCTGCACCGTGCGGTGCTCGCCGTCGATGGAGAGCGTGAGCGTCGCAGACTGCGGCCCCATGGTGCCGGCGATCACCGTCAGCGACAGCACGCGGGTGCGGTCGTGGGCGGAGGCGATCTCCTGGTCAACCAGCGCCTCGATGTCCTCGTCGTAGACGTGCTTCTTGCGATCGGCGAGATCCTTGAAGCGGGTGAAGGCGTCGTTGAGACCGTTCTCGCCCAACTCGTAGCCCAGTTCCTTCAGCTTCTCGCGGAAGGCGTGGCGGCCGGAATGCTTGCCCATCACCAAGGAGGTCTTCGACACGCCGACCGATTCCGGCGTCATGATCTCGTACGTCTGGTTGTTCTTGAGCATGCCGTCCTGGTGGATGCCGCTCTCATGGGCGAACGCGTTCCGTCCGACGATGGCCTTGTTGTACTGGACCGGGAACGACGTCACCGCCGCCACCATGCGCGATGCCCGCATCAGCATGGAGGTGTCGATGCCGGTCTGGAACGGGCGCACGTCGTTCCTGGTGCGGATGGCCATCACGACCTCTTCCAGCGCGGCGTTGCCCGCGCGCTCGCCGATGCCGTTGACGGTGCACTCGATCTGCCGCGCCCCGCCCATGACACCGGCCAGGGAATTGGCCACCGCCATGCCGAGGTCGTTGTGACAGTGGACCGAGAAGATCGCCTGGTCGGAATTGGGGACGCGCTCGCGCACGGTGCGGAACAGCGCCTCGTATTCCTCTGGAACGGAATAACCCACCGTATCGGGGATGTTGATGGTCGTGGCGCCGGCCCTGATGGCCGCCTCAACGCAGCGGCACAGGAAATCCATCTCGGTGCGGGTGCCGTCCTCCGCCGACCATTCCACGTCGTCGGTGTGCGAG
>JAEWEX010000166.1 GCA_023389135.1 Pseudomonadota bacterium
GCAGACCACCGGCGGCATCCCCTCTCCCCCTGCGGGAGAGGGTTAGGGTGAGGGGTCGGAACGACCGGGTGATGTGGCAGCCCGGCGGAACCGTTGCGGCCCATCCCCAGCGACCTCGGCTGCGGCACGGACCCCTCACCCCGACCCTCTCCCGCAAGGGGAGAGGGGGCGGATCGAGGGGGGCGCGGCGGCGCGGGTAGAGGCTACCTGTCGATGCAGACCACCGCCCGCATCCCCTCTCCCCCTGCGGGAGAGGGCTAGGGTGAGGGGTCGGAACGACCGGGTGATGTGGCAGCCCGGCGGAACCGTTGCGGCCCATGCCCCGGCGACCTCGGCTGCGGAACGGACCCCTCACCCCGACCCTCTCCCGCAAGGGGAGAGGGGGCGTTGGACCGCCGGCGCTCGCCAGGGCATGGAAGAGACCGACCCAGACGCCCCTGGCGGCCCAGCGGACATAGCGGTTGCAGAGCGTCTTGCGTGGCCCGTGGTCGGGCGGCGCATCGATCCGGCGCCCGCCGGACTTCAGGACATGGACGATGTCGCCGATCACCCGGCGGTCGTCAACACGAGGCTTGCCACGCGTCTCGGCAATGTGCTGCAGGTTTTCCTGCCCTCGCTATCGCAGGACCAATGGATCAATGGGAAGCCCATCACTATGATGCCTTTCCCCGATCCCGGGTCGCTTGATGCCGGCCGCTACGGCCGCCCCGGCGCTAAGGTCGAACACCTTACGGATCGCGAACCCGTCAAGGGCGAGAAGGTGCCGGCGGCTTCTGGGTTCGACGCGGTTGCACACCGCGCCCGACGCGGAGGAGTGATCACACACGTCGAATTAATGGTCCTATTGACACCGATTTGACAGCCGCCCATATTGGTTCTGTTAGAACCGAATTGGACTCGCAATGGACCAAACAGTCACAACGGCGAGGGCGGCGGAAATCGTCGCCATCGGATATGAGGGTTTGCGCTCGTATCTGAAGCGGGGATTGCTCGGCTCAAGCGGATTAATGGCACCGTTTGTTCACCCCAATTCACCCGCTCCCGATCTCAGCCGGGTCCGCGCGAAATGGAAGCGCTTTGGCGTCGTCGATCTCTGCCTCATGCGGCTCGCCAAGCAGCTGATCGATCTAGGCCTCTCGTTCGAACAGGCAAATGGTATCGCGTCGCGTGACGAGGTCCGGAAAATCCTGGCACGTGATCGCGACACGAGCGGCGCGACCTTGATGGCTTGGCCTCCTTATTACGACTTCATCGTCTTCGCCGGAGACGATCTGCGGCATCTTCCCGACCGACTGGCCGAGGTGGGCGACGTGGCGGTGCTCGTGCAGCTGGATCGTATCGCGGATCATGTTCGCTCCGAGATCGACAAAGGCACCGACGTCCTTGCCCCAGCAATGGCCGCAGAGGATCAGTGACGCGGCTGATCGACGTCTGGAACCTCGACACGTTCGACGCTTCGCTCATGCGCGAACTGCAGAATGAGCGGCAACTCCTTGTCGATTACTTTACGACGGATCGAGCGAACTATCTGGCGCGTGAGGCATCCGACCGTCGTGGTCCGCCTCCGTCAAATCCGTTCGCCAGCGCTTTTTACCGGTTCGCCGAAGGGTTGATGCCTGCGATGGAGATCCGGACAATCCGGGCGTGGCACTACACCCGGATGACGAATTCGGAAGTGGAAAGCGCCAGGCAACGCGGTCTGTATCCTGCCACCTTGGCCACCCTTCGCGCGCGGCTCGATGACCTCGTCGCGGCAGCCGACCTGACTGCTGAGGAAGCCAGCGCAGTTTTTGAAGCAAGCCCATTCCAGAGTGATCGGCTCGGTTCCCGCAGCGGCAAGTTCTGGATGACATCGCACCCACAGCGCATCGATGACAGTGGTGTCACATCGCTCTTGGCCCATTGGGGCGGAGAATCCGCCTACTTCAATCACGCCGAAGGCGAACTCCTGGACAAGTTGTCGATCATCGGCGTCCCACGGGTGCTTGAGATCGCGGTGCCTGTTGCGCTGACACCAGACGCATATTCCGCGGCAAAGGCCGTGATCCATCTTTATGCCCGCTCGCTTGACTGCCATGCCGACTGGGGCGGGTTCGACCTCTACGCCCACGCTCGTCTGGGCCCTCACGCCCTCCTGCGCGTGCACAGCGCTGGCGAACGCGATTTTGCCCGCCTGGCCAGGGGCTACCCCGTCGATTTTCGCGATCAGTATGGAGCCGAAGGCGGATGAACCGCTACGCAATCGTGACCTGCACCGCGTACGACGTTCGCGGAGCGTCGCTGTAGGGCAGACTTTGCGCGTCCTGGGAGCGACGGGCTCGTTTTGGGGGGAAAGCTTTCCCCTGCGACCGAGCCTTAAGCGTCGACCCGCTTCCGGTGGATGGCCATGGTGCGGGCGACCCCCTCGCGCAGCGGGACCGCCGGCCAGTCGCCGATCAGCGTGCGCAGGGGGGTGTTGTCGAGCGCGATGTCGGGCGCGGCGCGCGCCACCGCCGACGGCGCGATCCGCGCGTCCGGCTCCGCCTCGGAGATGGCGGCCAGCACGTCGTCCACGGTCTCGACCCTTGTCGTCACGTCCGACACCACGGGACGTTCCGGCGCGGCGTCGAGGCAGCGGATCATGACGTCCACGATCTCGCCCACATACTGGAAGCTCATGGCGCCGGCGAAGGGCATGGCGTAGGCCTGCCCCAGCGCCGCGGCGCGGATCGCCTCGGAGACCGCCGCGGTCTCGCCGCCGGCGCGGCCGTAGCCGTAGACCACATTGGGCCGCAGCCCCACCGACGTGATGCCGTGGTCGAGGAAGTAGACCTTGGAGATGTCCTCCACGGCGCGCTTGGTGACGCCGTAGATGTTGGCGGGGGAGCGCAGCTCGCCGCGCGGGTGGGAGGCGATGGAGCTGGTGTAGAGCATGCCGGCGATGCCGCGGCGGCGCGCCGCCTCCAGCACGTTGACGTGGCCGATGACGTTGACCGCGACGGCGCGGGCGGGATCGCGCCGGCAGTCGGGGATGGTCAGCGCCGCGAGGTGCACCACGGAGCGCGCGCCGCTTTTCTCGAACGCGGCCTCGACCGCGACAGTGTCGGTGATGTCGCCGGTCGTCCAGGACATGTCCAATGCGCGTTCGCGGCCGGCCAGGTCGGCCAGCAGGCCGCGCTCCTCGCGGCGGTCGAAGGCCGCGACGGTGCGGCCGCGCGCCAGCAGTTCCGCCGCGAGCCAGGCGCCGAGGAAGCCGCCCGCCCCCGTGATCAGCACCGGGTCCCGGTCGCCGGCCGCGCTCATGCCACCATCGCCTGTCCGCCATTGACGTCCAGCATGACGCCGTTGATGAAGCTCGCCTCCTCCGAGGCGAGGAAGGCGACCGCGGCCGCCAGTTCCTCGACGCGGCCGTGGCGGCCGACGGGGATGCCGCGCACCATCTCGACACGTTCCTCCGGCGATTTCCGCTCCGACAGGAAGCGGTCGACCCGCTCGGTCAGGATCGCACCGGGACACACCGCATTGCAGGTGACGCCCGCAGGTCCGAACTCCTGCGCCCATTGCAGGGTCAGCGACTGCACCGCGCCCTTGGAGGCGGCGTAGTTGGCGCCGGTGAACAGGCTGCCGAAACGGCCGGCCTTGGAGCCCAGGTTGACGATGCGTCCATAGCCGCGCTGCACCATGCCGGGCAGGACGAGGCGGCCCATCCGCACGGCGACGTCGACATTGAGCCCCATGACCCGCGACCAGTCCTCGTCGCTCTGGTCGAGGAAGCGCTGCGGCGTGTGGAGCGACCCGCCGGCATTGTTGACCAGCACGTCGATCCGGCCGAGGCGGTCCAGCGTGGCCTCAAAGGCGGCTGTGACGGCGGCGCGGTCCAGCAGGTCGATCTGCCAGAACGCGACGGCCTCCCCGGCGGCGGCGCGGGCGCCCTCGATGGCGGCGGCATCGACGTCCCACACCGCGACCCGCGCGCCCTCGCCCGCCAGTCGGGCGGCGACGCCCGCGCCAAGACCCTTGGCTCCCGCCGTCACCAGCGCGGTGCGGCCCTCGAACCTGCGGCAGCCGCCGCCATCCTGGGCCCCGGTCACGCTGCTTCCAGGGTGCATGATGAGGTTGACGAACTGGCGGATTGCATATGCGCTTCCAATCTGAAAAAATGGAACATAAATCCAATCACTGGAACACTTCAGCGTCAAGAACCATAGGGAAGGATCACCGATGACCCAGTTCCGCACTGTCCTGATCGCCGCGGCCGCCGCCGCAACGGTCGCCGCAGCGCCCGGCCTCGCGCAGGCATTCCCCGACAAGCCGGTGACGATCGTCGTGCCGTTCGCCGCCGGCGGCGGCACCGACATCACGACCCGCACCATGCAGCAGCCCATGGGCGCGGCGCTGGGAGGCGACGTGGTGGTGAAGAACACCGCCGGCGCGGGCGGCACCATCGGCGTCGCTGAGGCCGCGCGGGCCCGCGCCGATGGCTACACCGTCGCCATGGCGCCTGTCGGCCCGCTGACCACCCAGCCCCACCTGCGCAAGCTGCCCTACGACATCGATTCCTTCGAATATGTCTGCCTGGCCTATTCCGCGCCGTCGGCGCTCGCGGTCCGCAAGGATTCCGAGTTCGACACGCTCGAGGAACTGGTCGAATACGCCAAGGCCAATCCCGGCAAGCTGAACTTCGCGGTGCAGGCGATCGGCTCGATCCCCCACATGGCTGGCCTGGCGCTCGCCGACGCGGCGGGCATCCAGATGGAGTACCTGCCGGTCAATGGCGACGGCCCCGCGCTGAAGGCGCTGCTGGACGGGACGGCCGACGTGTTCGTGCCGCACATCTCGTTCCTGACCACCAACAAGGACCAGATCAAGTCGCTCGGCATCCTGCAGCCCGAGCGGCTGGAGGGCATGGCCGACCTGCCCACCGCCAAGGAGCAGGGCTACGACCTCGACTTCCCGATCTGGGGCGGGCTCGTGGTGCCGAAGGACACGCCGGCGGACGCGGTGGCCAAGCTGGACGAAGGCTGCAAGGCCGCAATCGACTCCGAGCCGTTCCAGAAGTACATGGCCACGCTCGGCCAGCCCACCGCCTACATGAACGCCGCCGACTTCGCGGACTTCGTGAAGCGCCAGTACGACCAGAACAAGCGCCTTCTGGAAATCGCCGGTCTCCGGCAGGAGTAAGCTGCTTCCGGGCGGGGCGGGGCGGCCTGTTCCGAAAGGGACCGGACGCGCCGGCCTGCCCGGTAAGGCAAGGCCGATGTCCTGGAGGCGGGAAAGATGATCGAGATACCCAGGCGGTTCGGCCCGGTCGCGGTCGCGCTGGCCTTCATGGCGCTGGCGGCCCTCCTGATGGGCGAGACGTTCCGCGACGAATACCACCAGAGCCGTGCGGGCTACGCCATGGGTCCGGCGTTCTATCCGCGCATCGTGCTCGCGCTGATCATGGCAATGGCGGTCCTGGTCGTCGTCGATGCCTTCCGTGGCGAGGGCGGGCGGGTGCGTCTCGACGGTCTCGGACGGGTGCTGGGGCTGGTCGGCATCACCATCGCCTACGGCATCGGGATCGGGATCCTCGGCTTCGCCATCTCCAGCATCGTGTTCGTGATCGCCACCGCCTTGGTGCTGGGCTACCGCCGCCTGGAGATCGTCGTTCCGGTGGCGGTCGCCTATGCCTTCGGCGTCTGGGCGCTGTTCCAGAAGGTGCTGCTGATCATCCTGCCCTCCTCCCCCTGGTTCAGTTTCTGAGGCGCGCGACATGGAGCCCATCCTTGCCGGCCTCGCAGATGCCATCACGCCGCTTTCCCTGCTTGCAATCGTCGTCGGAACGGTGGTCGGCGTCATCGTCGGGGTGCTGCCGGGCCTCGGATCGGTGGTCGGCATCACCATGGTGCTGCCGTTTACCTTCACCATGCCGCAGGTGCCCTCCATCGCGCTGATGCTGGGCGTCTATTGCGGCTCGGTCTATGGCGGCTCGATCACGGCCATCGTGCTCAACACGCCGGGCACGCCGCAGGCGGCGGCGACCGTCATCGAGGGCTATCCCATGGCCCGGCGCGGAGAGGCCGACCTGGCCATCGGCTGGGTGACGGCCGCCTCCACGCTCGGCGGCATCTTCTCGATCCTGGTGCTGATGATCGCCGCGCCCTACCTCGCGCGGTTCTCGCTCCAGTTCACACCCATCGAGTACTTTGCGCTCGGCGTGTTCGCGCTGACCTGCATCGCGAATGTTTCGCGCGGCAACATGGCCAAGGGATTGCTGTCCGGTCTTGCCGGGCTGGTGATCACCACGGTCGGCACCGACCCTGTAACCGGCGACATGCGCTTCACATTCGACGTCTTCGAGCTGTCGGCCGGCATCGAGCTGATCCCCGCCGTGGTCGGTCTGTTCGCGCTGGCGGAGATGTTCGTGCGCGCCGCGGAACGCTGGACGCCCACCTCCACCGAGACGTTCCGCGTCGGCTTCCGCCTGCCGCCGCTCAGGGAATGGCGTTCGCGGATCGGCGTGCTGCTTCGCGCGTGCGCCATCGGCTCCTTCGTCGGCGCGCTGCCCGGGACGGGCGCCGCCACCGCCTCCTTCATCGCCTATTCGGAAGCCAAGCGGACCTCGAAGAACCGCGACAAGTTCGGAACGGGCGAACCCGACGGGCTGATCGCGCCCGAGGCCGCCAACAACGCCGTCACAGGCAGCGCGCTGGTGCCGACGCTGGCGCTCGGCGTGCCCGGCGACCCGGTGACGGCGGTCATGCTCGGCGCGCTGATCATCCAGGGCGTGACACCGGGGCCGCAGCTGTTCAGCCAGGAGATCGAGCTGGTCTATGCCATCTTCATGGTGCTGCTGCTGGTCAATCTGGTGATGTTCGCCACCGGGGCGCTCGGGGCATCCCTCTTCACGCGGGTGCTGCGCATCCCGGAACCGCTGCTGATCGGCCTGGTGCTGGTGATCGCAATGATCGGGGCCTATGGCGTGCGCGGCAACATGCTGGACATCTGGGTCGCGCTCGGCGCCGGCGTGGTCGGGGCGGCGATGCGCTTTTCCGGCTTCCCCATTGCGCCCATGGTGATCGGAATGGTGCTCGGACCCATGATCGAGCAGTCGCTGCGGCAGGGGCTGCTGATCACGCGCGGCAACTTTCTCGCCTTTTTCGAGCGCCCCATCACGCTGGGCCTGACGCTGCTGACCATCGGCGTGCTGGTCTGGCCGCTGGTTCGGCACCTCATGGCCCGCCGGCAGGCTGGAACCTCCGCCTCAGGCCAGTCCGGAGAGGCGTGACGAGATCGCCTGCGCCGCGGCCAGCAGCCGTGGCGCGAATTCCCCGACCAGCCGCTCGCGGGACAGGTTCGAGGCCAGCCCGCCGAGGCTGAGCGTGTAGATC
>JAEWEX010000387.1 GCA_023389135.1 Pseudomonadota bacterium
CCGCGCTTCATGATCTTGCCGGCGGAGATCTCGATGTCGTTGAGATCCTGCTCGGCCTGCGCGAAATGGGTGGCGAGCTTGCGCGTGCGCTCGGTCAGCCGCGAGACGTCCTCGATCATCCGGCGCACCTCGTCCTGGATCAGGTGCGCCTGCTCGCGCATGGCCGCGTCGCGCACCAGGCCCTGCACCACCTGGATGGCCAGCATCAGCAGCGACGGCGACACGATCAGCACCCGGGCGCGGTGCGCCCGCTGGACCACGTCCTCGAAGCGCTCGTTGATCTCGGCGTAGAGCGCCTCCGAGGGCACGAACAGCAGCGCCACGTCCTGCGTGTCGCCATGCACCACATACTTCTCCGCCACGTCCTTCACATGCCGGCCGACATCGGAGCGCACGCGGGCCTCGGCGGCCTTCTCCGCCTCCGGGCCCGCCGCCAGCCGAAGCTGCTCGAACGCCTCCAGCGGGAACTTGGCGTCGATGACGAGGGGCCGGTCGTCGCCGGGCAGCGTCACGGTGCAGTCGGGCCGGGAGCCGTTGGGCAATGTCGCCTGGAAGGCATAGGCGGACGCGGGCAGCGCGTCGCGCACGATCGCCTCCATGCGACCCTGGCCGAACGCGCCGCGGGCCGGCTTGTTGGCGAGGATAGCCTTGAGCCCGGTCACCTGGTCGGCGAGCTGGACGATGTTCTCCCGGGCGGCGTCGATCACCGAAAGCCGCGCCTCCAGCCTGGAAAGCTGCTCGGCGGTGGCGCGCGCGCCGGTGGACAGCCCCTCCCCGACCCGCTGGCCGACCTGGTCGAGACGCTCCGACACGGTGCGGCCGAGATCCGACTGGCGGCTCGCCAGCGCCTCCGCGAAGGCCTGGAGGCGGCCCGTGAGCTCGGCGATGCGGGCGTCCGCGGCGCCCGCCTTCTCGAGCTGGGCCACGGTCTCCAGCGCGCGTTCGCGGCCCGCCCGCCACAGCGACCACAGCACGGCGGCGAACATCAGCGCCACCAGCGCCAGCCCCGCCACCAGCACCTCGCCCAGCGTGAAGCCCCGCGTGCCGACGGTGATGAAGATCGCGTCCATGGGCGACGGATAGCAGGATTCGACACGACAATCGAGAACGAAAGCGGAACATTGTTGACGTCGCCCACGCCCCCGCCTATCTCCGGCGCGCCATGGCCATTCTCCCGATCCGCATCATCCCCGATCCCGTGCTGCGCCAGCCGGCCGAGCCCGTCTCCGCCGTCGACGACGACGTGCGCCGGCTGCTCGACGACATGCTGGCGACCATGTACGACGCGCCGGGCATCGGGCTCGCCGCGCCGCAGGTGGGCGTGCTCCGGCGCATCGTGGTGCTGGACGTCTCCCGCCGGGAGGAGGACGAGGCGAGCGAGAAGAAGCCCGTGTTCCTGATCAATCCGGAGATCGTCTGGCGCTCCGAGGAACTGTCGGTCTACGACGAGGGCTGCCTCTCGATCCCGGACTATTACGAGGAGGTCGAGCGGCCGGCCGAGGTCAGCGTCCGCTACCTGGACCGCGACGGCCGCGAGCAGGTGATCGAGAAGGCGGCCGGCGTGCTGGCCACATGCCTGCAGCACGAGATCGACCATCTCGACGGCGTGCTGTTCATCGACCACATCTCCAAGCTCAAGCGCGACCGCGTGACCAAGAAGTTCGCCAAGCAGGCCCGGCGCGAGCACGACGGGGCGCCGGCGCGTCCGTCGGCCTGACCGCCCCGCCGCCGACAACCGGGAGACGCCCTTGCTGCGCGTCGTGTTCATGGGCACGCCCGACTTCGCGGTGCCGACGCTGTCGGAGATCATCGGCGCCGGCCACGACGTCGTGGCCGCCTACACCCGTGCGCCCAAGCCGGCCGGGCGCGGCATGGAGCTGCGCCGAAGCCCGGTCCACGCGCTGGCGGAGGGGTTCGGCATTCCCGTGCTGACGCCGCGCACGCTGCGCGACCCCGAGGCGGCGGCCGTGTTCGCCGACCTCGGCGCGGACGTCGCGGCGGTGGTGGCCTACGGGCTGATCCTGCCGCAGGACGTGCTCGACGCGCCGCGCGAGGGCTGCCTCAACCTGCACGCATCGCTGCTGCCGCGCTGGCGCGGAGCTGCCCCCATCAACCGCGCCATCATGGCGGGCGACGCGGAGACGGGCGTCGCCGTGATGCGCATGGAGGCGGGCCTCGACACCGGGCCCGTGGGCATGGAGGAGCGGGTCGCCATCGGGGCCGACGAGACCGCCGGCGAGTTGCACGACCGGCTGGCGCGCCTCGGCGCGGACCTGATGCACCGGGCGCTGGGCGCGCTGGAGCGCGGGGCGCTGGCGTTCCGGCCGCAGCCCGGCGACGGCGTCACCTATGCGTCGAAGCTGGACAATGCCGAGACCAGGATCGACTTCTCGGCCCCCGCCCGGCGCGTCCACGACCATGTGCGCGGACTGTCGCCGTTTCCCGGGGCCTGGCTTGAGGCGGATCTCGGGCGCGGGCGCGAGCGGCTGAAGGTCCTGCGCACCGCCATGGCCCCGGGGGCCGGCGCGCCCGGAACGCTGCTCGACGGGGACGGCGCCGTCGCCTGCGGCGAGGGCGCGGTGCGGCTCGTCCAGGTGCAGCGCGCGGGCAAGGGCGCCATGGCCTTCGCCGACTTCTTCCGCGGCGCCAAGATCGCGCCCGGGACGGTGCTGGCATGATCGGCGCCCATCTCGCGCGGCCGTATCGCGCGGCCGACGCGGCGGCCGTGGACCGGCTGCTGCGCACGTGCTTCCCCGGCCCGGAGGAAGCGGAACTGGTCGCGCGGCTGCGCGCGGACGGCGACATGGTGGCGGAGCGGGTGGTGACCGACGT
>JAEWEX010000478.1 GCA_023389135.1 Pseudomonadota bacterium
ATCAACGCCCTTGAACCGGAACTGGTCGCGCTGTCTGACGAGGCGCTGCGCGCGCGCACCGACGCGTTCCGCCGGCAGATCGCAGACGGCGCGAGCCTCGACGATCTGCTGGTGCCGGCCTTCGCCACGGTGCGCGAGGCCGCCAAGCGCGCGCTCGGCCAGCGGCATTTCGACGTGCAACTCGTGGGCGGCATGGTGCTGCACGACGGCGCCATCCCCGAGATGAAGACCGGCGAGGGCAAGACGCTGGTGGCCACCCTGCCGGTCTACCTCAACGCGCTGGCGGGCAAGGGCGTGCACGTGGTCACGGTCAACGACTACCTGGCCAGCCGCGACGCCGAATGGATGGGCCGGGTCTACCGGTTCCTGGGCCTCACCGTGGGCGTCATCGTCCACGGCCTCGACGACGCCGAGCGCCACGCGGCCTATGCCTGCGACGTGACCTACGCCACCAACAACGAGCTCGGCTTCGACTACCTGCGCGACAACATGAAATACGACGTCGCGTCCATGGTGCAGCGGCCGCACTCCTTCGCCATCGTCGACGAGGTGGACTCCATCCTGATCGACGAGGCGCGCACGCCGCTCATCATCTCCGGCCCGGTGGACGACAAGTCCGACCTCTACATCGCCATCGACCGCTTCGTGCCGAACCTGGTCGCCGAGGACTACGAGCTCGACGAGAAGCAGCGCACGGTCTCGCTGACGGAGGCCGGCAACGAGCACATCGAGCAGCTTCTCACCGAGGCCGGCGTCCTCAAGGACGGCACGTCGCTCTACGACACCGAGAACGTCACCATCGTCCACCACGTCAACCAGGCGCTGAAGGCCCACACGCTGTTCCAGCGCGACAAGGACTACATCGTCCGCAACAACGAGGTGGTGATCATCGACGAGTTCACCGGCCGCATGATGCCCGGCCGGCGCTATTCGGAGGGGCTGCACCAGGCGCTGGAGGCCAAGGAGCGGGTCCAGATCCAGCCGGAGAACCGGACGCTGGCCTCCATCACCTTCCAGAACTATTTCCGCCTCTACAAGAAGCTCGCCGGCATGACGGGCACGGCCAACACCGAGGCCGACGAGTTCCTCGACATCTACAACCTGTCGGTGCTGGAGATCCCCACCAACCTCAAGGTCAGCCGCGTCGACGACGACGACGAGGTCTACCGGACGGTGGCGGAGAAGACCAACGCCATCATCGAGCTGATCCGCGACTGCTCCGCGCGCGGCCAGCCGGTGCTGGTCGGCACCACCTCCATCGAGAAGTCCGAGCAGCTGTCGGAGGCGCTGAAGCAGGCCAAGGTGCCCCACCAGGTGCTGAACGCCCGCTATCACGAGCAGGAAGCCTTCATCGTCGCCCAGGCGGGCGTTCCCGGCGCCGTCACCATCGCCACGAACATGGCCGGCCGCGGCACCGACATCCAGCTCGGCGGCAACGCCGACATGCGCATCGCCCAGGAACTGGGCGAACTGCCCGACGGGCCGGAGAAGGACGAGAAGATCGCCGCCCTGCGTGCAGACGTGGCCGCCAAGAAGGAGAAGGCGCTGGCCGCCGGCGGCCTGTTCGTGCTGGGCACCGAGCGCCATGAGAGCCGCCGCATCGACAACCAGCTGCGCGGCCGCTCGGGCCGCCAGGGCGACCCTGGCCATTCCAAGTTCTTCCTGTCGCTGCAGGACGACCTGATGCGCATCTTCGGATCCGACCGCATGGACGGCATGCTCCAGCGGCTCGGCCTCAAGGAGGGCGAGGCCATCGTCCACGTCTGGATCAACAAGGCGATCGAGAAGGCGCAGAAGAAGGTCGAGGCCCGCAACTTCGACATCCGCAAGAACCTGCTCAAATACGACAACGTCATGAACGACCAGCGCAAGGTCGTGTTCGAGCAGCGCCGCGAGCTGATCGAGGAGGAGGACGTCTCCGAGACCATCGCCGACATGCGCCACGGCATCGTCCAGGACATGGTCTCGCGCCACATTCCCGAAAACGCCTATCCCGAGCAGTGGGACAGCGCCGGCCTCCAGGAGGAGGTCGCGAAGATCCTGGCGCTCGACCTGCCCGTGGTGCAGTGGGCGGCCGAGGAGGGCATCGCCGACGAGGAGATCCGCGCCCGCCTGATCAAGGCGGTCGACGAGGCCGCCGCCGCCCGCGCCGCCCGCTTCGGCCCGCAGGTCATGCGCCATGTGGAGAAGGCCGTGCTGGTGCAGACGCTCGACCATCTGTGGCGCGAGCATCTGGTGACGCTGGACCATCTGCGGCAGGTGGTAGGCCTGCGCGGCTATGCGCAGCGCGACCCGCTGAACGAATACAAGAACGAGGCCTTCGAGCTGTTCGAGGCGATGCTCGCCAAGCTGCGCGAGGCGGTCACCGCCCAGCTCATGCGGGTCGAGGTCGTGCAGCAGGCGCCGTCGCTGGCGGAGGAGGACCTCCCGCCCATGGAGGCGCACCACATCGACCCCGACACCGGCGAGGACGAGCTGGCGCTGGCGCTGGAGGAGATGGAGGCCGGCGCCGAGGCCCGCGCCGCGCGCATCGACCCGGCGAACCCCGCCACCTGGGGCAAGATCTCCCGCAACGCCATGTGCCCCTGCGGCTCGGGCAAGAAGTACAAGCACTGCCACGGCGCGCTGGCCTGACGGACCGGCCCGCCGGATGCGAAGATGCGAAAAAGGCGCCTCGCGGGGCGCCTTTTTTGTTGGTCGGGCAGGCAGTCCGGGCGGCGGTCAGGCGGTCCTTACGATCCCCCGCCGATCCAGCCGAGGCCCGGCAGGCGCCGGTAGAACGGCTCGCGCTGGGGTTCCTGCCGCTGCTGGACCGCGCCGGGCGGCGGCGGGGCCGGGACCGGCCGCGAGGAGGCCGACGCCAGCGAGGGGCCGCCGGAGGGCGCGGCGCCACGGGGGGGCGCGGAGATCGTGGCCGGCGGAGCGTCCCTCAGCCATCCGAACATGCCGGTGGAGCCGGTGGAGGTCGGCGCCGCCGGGCGGGCGCGCTGGGCGGCGGCGACCACGCTGGCCGGACGCCGGGTCGGCATCGGCGCGTATTCCCCGACCATGACGCCACGATGGGTCGGCTCGCCCAGCGCCCGCCGCATGCGGCCGTTCTGCGGCACATAGGCCAGCGCCACCGGCGCCTGCTCGGAGACCAGCCGCGCGAAGGTGGCCTGGTCCTGGGCGCGCCGGGCGGCCACCATGTCGGCGATCGACGGCGGCACCGAATAGGCCGGGCACGGCCCCGCCGGCTCGAAGCCGCCGGACTGCGTCTCGGCGTTGAACACATAGCGCCGGTTGCAGACGTTCACCGTCGGGATGCGGCCCGTCGCCTCGAAATGGTCGGAGCCTTCCTTGAGGTTCTGCCAGAAGTCGAAATTGGGGTCGTTGCGCCGGCGCGCCATGTTCTGGGCGGTCATGCGGAACGGGAACGCCTGGATCTGGAACTCGCTCTGGCCGCCGCGGAACGCTTCGCGCGCCAGCGAGAACACCTCCTCGATCTGCGCGTCGGTCAGCGCGTAGCAGCCGGCCGACAGGCAGTCGCCATGGATCATGAGATGGGAGCCGGTGCGCCCGTGGGCGCGGTCATAGGCGTTGGGATAGCCCATATTGACCGCGAGATGGTAGGACGAGCGCGGGTTCAGGTTGGCCTGGGTGACGTTGTAGAAGCCCTCGGGCGCCTGCTTGTCGCCCTCGCGCACCTTGGGGCCGAGCGTGCCGGACCAGCGGCAGATCTCATAGTCCTTCAGCAGCGCGAAGCGGCCGTCGGCGTCGCGCCTCTTCCAGATCTCGAGCTTGTTCTCTTCCTTGTAGATGCGCACCACGATGGGGCTTTCCTTGCGCATCCCCTTCTCGGCCATGAGCTTGACGGTCTCGGCGGGGATCGGGCGCAGGTGCTTGGCGCCTTCGACGCCGCCCTGGCAGGCGGCCACCAGAAGGGCCAGCCCGGAGGCCACGATCAGTCGGGATATCGCGTGTCGCATCATCGCCAGCGCTTGTCGTCGGAACCGCCTGAGCGGAATGCCCCCCGAGACCTGTGTAAGAGGCTTAGCGTTACGAAGCCGTTACCGCAAGCCGGGACCGGGGATCGGAACGACCGCAGGCCTGCCTGGGGGACCGTGCGGTTCGTGCCCGAGACTTGCGCGGGAATGCGGCCGAACTCGGTCAGAGCGTGCGGCCGACGGCGAGAAATTTCTCGCGGCGGCGCGCCCTGACCTCGTCGCGCGACAGCGCCCCCAGCTCCGCCAGCGCCCCGGCCAGCGTGTCGCCGACGG
>JAEWEX010000485.1 GCA_023389135.1 Pseudomonadota bacterium
GCCCAGCCCACCCGGGTGATTCAGGCCCAGCAGCGCTCCGGCCCCCCCGCCATCGTCACCCCCGGCGGCCAGGGCACCCCGGTCAGCGCGCTGAACCAGGCCCAGCTCGGCGCCATCGCGCAGGTCAACGAATACTTCAACAGCGTGCAGACCATGGCCGGCGACTTCGTCCAGGTCGGCCCCGACGGCAACCGCACCGAGGGCCGGTTCTTCCTGCAGAAGCCCGGCAAGATCCGCTTCCAGTACGCGCGGCCCAGCCGTCTTGAGGTGATCGCCGACGGCAAGTCGGTGGCGATCCGCGACCGGCGGCTCAACACCCAGGACCTCTATCCGCTGTCGCAGACGCCGCTGCGCTACCTGCTGGAGCCCAACATCGACCTGCTGCGGGACACCAAGGTCACTGCCGTCTTCACCGAGCCGCAGATGATCTCCATCGCGCTGGAGGAGACCAACCGCATCGTCGGCACCTCCCGGCTCCTGCTGGTCTTCGGCGGCGAGGACTACAAGCTGCAGCAGTGGACGGTCACCGACCCACAAGGTCTCGATACCACCATCGCCGTCTACAATCTCGACACCACCTCCAGCCTCGACCGCTCGCTGTTCGAGATCAACTACCGCCACGAGCTCGAAAACCGCTGACGCGGCGATCACGATTTTCTGATCTTGAATTCGCCGGGACGTTTACCACCTGTTGTCTTGGACAAGGCGTCCGGTGTTTCCCGGTTGACCCCCCGTCCCACCGGGAGGATGTCCTTGCGGCCGCCGCGAATGGCGGCGCGCGCTTGACGCGCCGGCGCCCGACCTTCCCCCGGGGTCGGGCGCCTTCATTTCCGCAGCCGGTTCGCCGGGCGGTCTGAAGGCCGCTTTCGCCGCTTTTCCTCCGTCGCAGTCCCCGTTCTTGCAGTGCAGCGACTTTCGTACTGCAATGCAGCGCAGGTCTAATGGACGCGACGCCCGCCCCGGGCGATCATCGGCGCCTTGAACGAGGCGCCGGCGACACGGCGCCCGGCGGAGGAACCAGCGATGGCGAGTGCGGCTGACATGCGGGCCGGTCCGGCGGCCACCAGGGATCTCTACGAACTCGGCGAGTTTCCGCCGCTCGGCCATGTGCCGGCGCGGATGTACGCCTGGGCCATCCGCAAGGAGCGCCACGGCCCTCCGGAGCAGTCCATGCAGCTGGAGGTGGTGCCGACCTGGGACATCGGCGACGACGAGGTGCTGATCCTCGTGATGGCCGCCGGGGTCAACTACAACGGCATCTGGGCGGGCCTGGGCGAGCCGATCTCGCCGCTGGACGGCCACGGCCATCCCTTCCACGTCGCCGGCTCCGACGCGTCGGGCATCGTCTGGGCGGTGGGCGCCAAGGTGAAGCGCTGGAAGGTCGGCGACGAGGTCGTGGTCCACTGCAACCAGGACGACGGCGACGACGAGGAATGCAATGGCGGCGACCCCATGTTCTCGCCGTCGCAGCGCATCTGGGGCTACGAGACCCCGGACGGCTCGTTCGCGCAGTTCGCCCGCGTCCAGGCGCGCCAGCTCATGCCGCGCCCGCGGCATCTCTCCTGGGAGGAGAGCGCCTGCTACACGCTGACGCTCGCCACCGCCTACCGCATGCTATTCGGCCATTCTCCGCACCGGCTGCGCCCCGGCGACAACGTGCTGGTGTGGGGCGCGTCCGGCGGGCTCGGCGTGTTCGGCATCCAGCTCTGCGCCGCCGCCGGCGCCAACGCCATCGGCGTCATCTCCGACGAGACCAAGCGCGACTTCGTCATGAGCCTCGGGGCGCGCGGCGTCATCAACCGCAAGGATTTCGACTGCTGGGGCCAGATGCCCAGAGTCAACACGCCGGAATATGCCGCGTGGGTGAAGTCCGCGCGCGGCTTCGGCAAGGCCATCTGGGACATCACCGGGAAGGGCAACGACGTCGACATCGTGTTCGAGCATCCCGGCGAGCAGACGTTTCCCGTCTCCTGCCTGGTGGTGAAGCGCGGCGGCATGGTGGTGTTCTGCGCCGGCACCACCGGGTTCAACCTGACCTTCGACGCCCGCTACGTCTGGATGCGGCAGAAGCGCATCCAGGGCTCGCATTTCGCCCATCTCAAGCAGGCGTCGGAGGCCAACCGCTTCGTGCTGGACCGCCGCATCGACCCGTGCCTGTCGGAGGTGTTCCCCTGGGACAAGATCCCCGCCGCCCACACCAAGATGTGGAAGAACCAGCACGCGCCGGGCAACATGGCGGTGCTGGTCTGCGCCCCGCGCACGGGACTGCGGACCTACGAGGAAACGCTGGAGGCCGGGCGCTGAGGTCAGCCGCCGCTGGCCACCCGCCTCGCCTCGCCTCACCTCACCGCGTCGGCTTCGTCCGTGACGTCACGTAGCTGCGCAGGGCGCGGTTGATTGCGGACTGGTAGCCGCGCCCACCGGTGGCCGCCTTGAACCAGGCCACGACGTCGGCATCGAGGCGGATCGTGACCGACTGCTTCACAGGCCGGTAAAGATCGCCGCGCCTCGCATCCACCCAGGCCTCTCCGGGTGCCGCCGGGATGTCGACCGTGTCGATCTCCGCATCGGGAAGTGCGGCGAGTTCCCGCAGTTCCCGCAGCTCCTCCGTGCTAAAGGGCCTCGTCTTCGTACCTTGCTCGCTCATTCCGGGTCGCCTTTCGCGCTCCGATAATGCGGACCAGACCGTGGTCGCCATGGGGATGGGTATGGACCACGACGATCAGCGCCACCCCGCCCACCACACCGATCGCGTGCCATCGCTCCTCGCCATCGACATGGCGGTCCGGGACGATCACATGAAGCGGATCGTCCCAGACTCTGGAGGCAAGCTCGAAGCCGATGCGGTGCTTGATGCGGTTGGCTGCGGCCTTGGCCGGATCCCATTCGAACCGCACACCGCCTCCATAGCTACAATATTGTAACTACATGGCGGCACAGGGGCAAGGCCTTCGGACGCCTCACCCCTCCAGCCTGGCGTCCATGGTGATCTCGGCGTTGAGCACCTTCGACACCGGACAGCCCTTCTTGGCGGCCTCGGCGGCGGCCTTGAACTCGGCCTCGCCGATGCCGGGCACTTTGGCCGCCAGATCCAGATGCACCGCCTTGATGGTGAAGCCGCCATTCTCCTCCACCATGGTCACGGCGGCGGAGGTGCGGATCTCCTCGGGCGTGTAGCCCGACTTGCCCAGTCCGAATGCCAGCGCCATGGAGAAGCAGCCCGCATGGGCCGCGGCGATCAGTTCCTCGGGGTTGGTGCCCTTGGCGTCGCCGAAGCGCATCTTGGCGGAATAGGGCGTGTCCTTGAGCGTGGCGCTCTGGGTGGTGAGCTGGCCGGTGCCGTCGGGGCCCGAGCCGTTCCAGACGGCGGATGCGCTGCGCTTCATGTGGTTTCTCCTGTTGCTGGCCCGTGCATGGGCCATGTCGGGCGCGGGTCGCGTCGCCGCAAAGGCGGGCATTGCGTAAGGCGCCCGCCGTTCATGTGGCGCTTGGCCGCTTCCCTTCAACGCTGCGGCGCACCATCTGTTGCATCCGGGGCGCCGTCCCGCGTCCCCGCCGGAGCACGCATGCCATGATCGGACCCTGGTTCCAGCTCGCCATGCTGACCGCGGAGGCGCAGCAGGTGATGTGGCTGCGGATGATGAGGCTGGCCGCCGGCGGCCCCGGGGCGAAGCGCGAGGCCGAGCGTATGGTCTCCGAGAAGGTCACGGCGGCGGGCGCCGCCGCCGGCCGCCTGATGACGGGCGCCACGGCGGACAGCGTGGTCAGGGGCTACCGCCGCAAGGTGCGCGCCAACGCCCGCCGGCTGACGAAGTCCAAATAGGCCGGCGGGCTCACTCGCGCGGGCTGCCGCGCAGCTCGGCGCGCGCGGCGCGGCGGTCGGCGAGCTCAGCGTTGAGCTCGCAGCCCAGCACGAACACCACCGCGTTCATCTGCAGGAAGAAGATCGCCGCCATGACGCTGCCGAGGCCGGCATAGGTCGAGGCGTAGTTGGCGAACTGCGACAGCCAGGCGCCGAACAGAACCGCGAAGGCGAGCCACAGCAGGAGCGTCATGCCGACGCCGGGCAGGATGCGCTTCAGCGAGCGCCGTCCAAACGGCAGCAGCAGGTGCGCCCCCAC
>JAEWEX010000519.1 GCA_023389135.1 Pseudomonadota bacterium
CCATGCGCCCGGCGACACCATCCTTGCCCGCAACGAGGAGACCCAGCACTTCGTCTTCCTGATCGAGGGCCAGTGGACCGCCCGACGCTTCGTTGTGGGAACGGCCGATCCGCTGATCTGGACCGACACCAAGCCCGGAGCCTGGATTTCGGGCATCGCGGCGCTCGACGCCATCGCGCAGTCAGACGTGTTCGCCGACAAGCAGACCCGCACGCTGGCCGTCCCGCGTGAAGCCTTCCTGAAGCTGCTTCCCACCGACCGCGCGCTTGCCATGGCGATCCTGCGCGACATCCACCTCTGGTCCGAGCGCATCGACGTGCATTGCGCCCTGATCGCCGCACGGGGCATCGGCTGAGCGCCCCCGCTCCTGCGCCCGCGGACGGCGTCGATTCGCGCTACGCCTGGCGCAGGCTCGCGGTAGCCCTCGCCATCGGCACGCTCGCCGGCGTCGGCATGTGGTCCGTGGTGGTGGCGCTGCCCACCGTCCAGGCGGAGTTCGGCGGCACCCGCGCCGGCGCGACGCTGCCATGGACGCTGGTGATGGCGGGCTTCGCCTCGGGCGGCATCGTGCTCGGCCGCATGGTCGACCGCGTGGGCATCCTGCCGCCCGTGCTGGTGGGGGCCGCCTGCCTGCTGATCGGCTACGGCGGCGCCAGCATCGCGCCCGACATCTACCTGTTTTCCCTGGCGCACATCTTCATCGGCTTCGGCGGCTCGGCCGGCTTCGCGCCCATGATGGCCGACATGTCGCACTGGTTCGTGAGGCGGCGCGGCGTGGCCATCGCCATCGCCGCCTCGGGAAACTATCTCGCGGGGGCGATCTGGCCGCCGCTGTTCCAGCAGATGATCGAGGGCGTCGGCTGGCGCCAGACCCATCTGACGGTCGGGCTGGTCGCAGCCGGGCTGATCGTTCCGCTGAGCCTGCTGATGCGCCGCCGCGCACCCCACGCGGCCCCTGGCGGCTATGTACAGAAGGCGACAGGGCAGGGCGGGCTCGACCTGCCGCCCGGGGTGCTGCAGGGCCTCCTGATCGTCGCCGGCATCGCCTGCTGCGTCGCGATGTCCATGCCCCAGGTCCACATCGTCGCCTATTGCGGCGACCTCGGCTACGGCGTCGCGCGCGGTGCGGAGATGCTGGCGCTGATGATGGCGGCGGGCATCGTCAGCCGTGTCGCCTCCGGCTGGATCGCAGACCGTATCGGCGGGCTGGCGACCCTGCTGCTCGGATCCGCGCTGCAGGCGGTGGCGCTCGCGCTCTATCTCGGTTTCGACAGCCTCGCGTCGCTTTACGTGATCTCCGCGCTGTTCGGGCTGTTCCAGGGGGGCATCGTGCCGAGCTACGCGGTCATCATCCGTGAATACTTCCCGCCGCACGAGGCCGGCAGGCGTGTCGGCCTCGTGGTGATGGCGACCATCTTCGGCATGGCGCTGGGCGGCTGGCTCTCCGGTCTGATCTTCGACCTGACCGGCTCCTATACCGCCGCCTTCCTCAACGGCGTCGGTTGGAACGCCGTCAACATGACCATCGTGTTCTGGCTCATCCTGCGCGCCAACCGGCGCGCGGCGACGGCCTGACGGCTCAAAGACTGTCGGCGGAGAAGGTGTCGCACTCCGACGAGCTGCCGCTCTGCAGTCCGGTGCGGAACCAGCGCACGCGCTGGGCCGACGAGCCGTGGGTGAAGCTGTCGGGCACCACCTGGCCCTGCGTCTGCTTCTGGATGCGGTCGTCGCCGATGGCGGTGGCCGCGTTCAGCGCTTCCTCTATGTCGCCTTCCTCCAGCACCTGGAACTTCCTTTCCGCGTGATGCGCCCAGACGCCGGCGAGGCAGTCCGCCTGCAACTCGGTGCGGACGGAAAGCTCGTTGGCCCTGGCGCCGCCGACGCGCTGCCGCTCGGCGTTCACCTCCGGCAGGATGCCGAGCAGGTTCTGGACATGGTGGCCGACCTCGTGGGCGATCACATAGGCTGCAGCGAAGTCGCCCGGCGCGCGAAAGCGTTGCGCCAGTTCCTCGAAGAACGAGGTGTCCAGATACACCCGCTTGTCGGGCGGGCAGTAGAACGGGCCCATGGCCGCCTGGCCGAGGCCGCAGGCCGACTGCGTCGCGCCGCGGAACAGCACCAGCCGCGGCTCCTCGTAGGTGCGCCCGCTCTGCTGGAAGAGCTGGTTCCAGACATCCTCGCTTGAGCCGAGCACCGAAGCCACGAACTGCCCGGTCTGGTCATCGGGCGTGCCGGGCTGGACCTGCGGGCTCTGCTGCTGGGTCAGTGATCCGCCGCCGCCGGACATCATTTCGGCGCCGCCGATCAGGATGCGGGGGTCGATGCCGAGCGCATAGCCGATGATGCCGAGCACCAGGATCGTCCCGATGCCAAGGCCGCCGCCGCGCCCGCCGCCCGGGATGCGGAAGCCGCCGCCTGCAGAACGGCGATCCTCCACGTTGGAGCTTCGCCTGAGATCACCCCACCGCATTGCCGTCCGCCTCCGAAAGCGCGTTTCCACCGCGACACTAGCAGGTTGGCGGATGCCAGAGGAAGCGGATGCGGCGGCTTCGCCGGCCGGTCCGGCCACGGCAGCGCTTCGGCGGCAGGAACTTGCGGCGCCGCGCTCGCCGGCGTGTTCATACTCCCGGATCCGCGCTAATTGAACGGCATGTCCGGCGCCGACCACATCGAGATGACCCGCACCGAGGCCGAGCGGCTGCTCGCCTGGTATGCGGCCGCCGGCGTCGACGTTGCGGTCGGCGAAGACGGCCGCGACCGTTTCGCCGAGGCCGCCGCGCCGCGGCAGCCGCCGGCCGGCCCGTCACCTGGACCCGCCGCCCCGCCGGTGCTGTCGCAGGCTGCGCTGGCGGCCCCCGCCGAGGAGGCGGTCATTGCCGCCCGGGAGGCTGCGCGGACAGCCGCGACGCTGGATGCGCTGCACGAGATCCTCGCCGGCTTCGACGGCTGCGCGTTGAAGGCCACCGCCACCCGGCTCGTTTTCGCCGACGGCAACCCGCAGGCGCGCCTGATGCTGATCGGCGAGGCGCCGGGCCGCGACGAGGACCGCGAGGGACGGCCATTCGTCGGCCGCTCCGGCCAGCTTCTGGACCGCATGCTGGCGGCCATCGGGCTCGACCGCACCGGCGCCTACATCGCCAATGTGGTGCCGTGGCGGCCTCCCGGAAACCGCACCCCGACACCGGCGGAAAGCGAGATCTGCCTGCCCTTCATCCGCCGCCAGATCGAGCTGGCCGACCCGGATGTCCTCGTCTTCCTCGGCGGCTCGGCGGCACAGCAGCTGCTGCGGACCTCGGAGGGTATTCTCAGGCTGCGCGGACGCTGGCGCGATTTCGACACCGGCAAGCGCACCGTGCGCGCGATCGCCACGCTGCATCCCGCATTCCTGCTGCGCAGCCCGATCCAGAAGCGGCTGGCGTGGCGCGACTTCCGCGCCATCGCCAGGGCGCTCGGCATCTGATCAGGCCACCTTGGCTTCGCCGCCGGATCGGGCCGCGCGCAGGCGATCAGACACGATAGAAATCCCGGTACCAGGCGACGAAGCGCGCCACGCCTTCCTCCACCGCGACCTTCGGCGCATAGCCGGTTTCGGCCGCGAAGGCGGAGATGTCGGCATGGGTCGCCGTCACGTCGCCCGGCTGCATGGGCAGGAATTCCAGCCTCGCCGCTCGGCCGAGCGCGGCTTCGAGCGCGGTGACGTACTCCATGAGCGGGATGGGCCGGCCGCAGCCGATGTTGTGGATGCGGAACGGCGCCGAGGAGCGCGACGGGTCGCCGTCATCGACGCCTGCCGGATCGGGCGCCGGCGGCCGGTCGAGCGCCAGCAGCACGCCGTCGACGATGTCGTCCACATAGGTGAAGTCCCGCTCCATGCGGCCCTCGTTGAAGATCGGGACGGGCTCGCCGTCCAGGATCTTCCGGGTGAACAGGAACAGCGCCATGTCGGGCCGGCCCCACGGACCGTAGACGGTGAAGAACCGCAGGCCCGTGGCGGGGATGGCGAACAGGGCGGAATAGCTGTGCGCCATCAGCTCGTTGGCCCGCTTGGTCGCCGCATAGAGCGACACCGGATGAGAGGCCGGGCGGTCGGGCCGGAACGGGCGCTGCGGGTCCTCGCCATAGACCGAGCTGGTGGAGGCGAACACCAGGTGCCGCACCGGATGGGCGCGCGCCGCCTCCAGCACCGACAGGAAGCCGGTGATGTTGGCGTCAACATACGAGAACGGCTCGTCCAGCGAGTGTCTTACGCCGGCCTGGGCGGCGAGATGGACCACGGCGTCGAAGCGCTCGGCGGCGAACAGCGACATGATCGACACCGGTTCGGCAATGTCGATCTGCCGGAAGGCGAACCCGTTGCGGCCGTCGAACCGGGCGAGGCGGGCGCGCTTCAGCGCCACGTCGTAATAGGGCGTCAGGGCGTCGAGCCCCACCACCTCGTCGCCGCGGTCGAGCAGCGCGCGCGCAACATGGAAGCCGATGAAGCCGGCGGCGCCGGTGACCAGGACTTTCATGACACGCGCTCGCCTCGGGCCGGGATGGATGCGCGAGGCTTAGCGGTGGCGGCCGGCATCGGCAATGTCCCGGACACCGGCCGACAGGCTCCGACATGTCCGGCCGCGAGGCATTGTGCCTCACAGCGGCATTTCGCCCTGCGGCGGGTGCGCGCAACCGCTCGTTGCGGCGCTTGATAGAGACCGCCAAAGGGATCACGCTCCTGTTACGGTCAGGGTTGTGATCGTCGAGGAGGCCTTGCGATGGATTTCGATCCGGTGATGCTCGCCCGCATCCAGTTCGCGTTCACCGTCTCTTTCCACATCATCTTCCCGGCCTTCACCATCGGGCTGTCGGCCTACATCGCGGTGCTGCTGCTGCTGTGGACGCGCACCGGGGCCGAGCGCTTCCACCGGCTGGCGCGGTTCTGGACCAAGATCTTCGCCGTGTCCTTTGCCATGGGCGTGGTCTCGGGCATCGTGCTGTCCTACCAGTTCGGCACCAACTGGAGCCGCTTCTCCGAAGCGTCGGGCAACGTCATCGGGCCGCTGATCGGCTACGAGGTTCTGACGGCGTTCTTCCTGGAGGCGACGTTCCTGGGGATCATGCTGTTCGGCTGGCAGCGTGTGCCGTCCTGGCTGCACGTCACCTCCGCCTGCTGCGTGGCGGTCGGAACCGCGATCTCGGGCTTCTGGATCCTGGCGGCCAACAGCTGGATGCACACCCCCGCCGGCCACGAGGTGATCGACGGCATCGCCTATCCGGTGAACTGGTTCGAGATCATCTTCAACCCGAGCTTCCCCTACCGCTTCGCCCACATGATGACGGCGGCCTACCTGACCACCGCCATGGTGGTTCTGGCAGTCGGCGCGCGCTACCTGCTGGGCCGCCGCTTCGTCGAGGAGGGGCGCACCATGGTGCTGATGGCGGTGGGGATGATCTTCGTCACCGCGCCGCTGCAGCTGTTCATCGGCGACCAGCACGGGCTCAACACGCTGGAGCACCAGCCGGTCAAGGTGGCGGCCATGGAGGCCCACTGGGACGGGTCCAAGCCCGGCGCGCTGGTGCTGTTCGCGATCCCCGACGAGGCGGCGGAGGAAAACCGCTTCGAGATCGCGATCCCCAACGCCGCCAGCCTGATCCTGCGCCACGACCCGCAGGGCCTGTTTCCCGGCCTCAAGGAATTCGCGCCCGAGGACCGGCCGCCGCTGCTGCCGGTGTTCTTCGGCTTCCGGATCATGGTGGGCATCGGCCTGTTCATGATCGCGACCGGCCTCGCCGGCGCCGTGCTGTGGTGGCGCGGGCGGCTGTTCGAGGCGCCGTGGTTCCTGCGCGTCGCGTCGTGGTCCTGGCCGCTCGGCTTCATCGCGATCCTGGCCGGCTGGATCGTCACCGAGACCGGACGCCAGCCCTGGATCATCTATGGGATACAGCGCACCGCGGACGCGACCTCGCCGGTGATCGGCGCCAGCATCGCCGTCACGCTGGTGCTGTTCGTGGTGATCTACTCGATCGTGTTCTCCATGGGCATCTACTACATCAACCGCCTGATCGCGCGGGGGCCGCAGGGCGAGGCGGCCGCGCCGCCGAGCCACGGCGTGCCCAACCGGCCCATGTCCGCGGCGGAGGACGCCAATCGCGAGGCCACCGGCGGCAAGGGGCCGCCGAGCGACGGCCAGCTGGTTCCGGGGAGCTGAGCCATGGAGTGGTATCTTCCGGTGATCTGGGCGGGCCTGATCGGCACCGCCGTCGCCATGTACGTGGTGCTCGACGGCTTCGACCTCGGCCTCGGCGTGCTGTTCCCCTTCGCGGAGGGCGAGAAGGAGCGCGACCAGATGATGAACACGGTCGCGCCGTTCTGGGACGGCAACGAGACCTGGCTGGTGCTCGGCGGCGGCGGGCTCTGGGTCGCGTTTCCCAAGGCCTATGCGGTCATCATGCCGGCGTTCTACCTGCCGGTGATCGTGATGCTGCTGGCGCTGGTGTTCCGGGGCGTGGCGTTCGAGTTCCGCTGGGTCGCCGGCTCCAAATGGTGGTGGAACCTCGCATTCTCCGGCGGCTCCATCGTCGCCGCGTTCGCCCAGGGGGTGATCCTCGGCGGGCTGGTGCAGGGCGTCGCCATCGCGGACGGGCAGTTCGCCGGCGGTCCGCTGGACTGGGCGACGCCGTTCGCGCTTCTCACCGGGCTTGGCGTCGTGTGCGGCTATGCGCTGCTGGGCGCGACCTGGCTGATCATGAAGACCGACGGCCGCGTCCAGGCCCATGCCCGGCGGGTGGCGCCCGGGCTGCTGCTGGCCGTTCTGGGCTTCATGGCGATGGTGAGCCTGTGGACCCCGTTCGCGGTGTCGGACATCGCCGCGCGCTGGTTCTCCACGCCGAACATCCTGTTCCTGTGGCCGGTGCCGCTGCTCACCGCCGGCCTCGCCTTCCTGGTGTGGCGGGCGCTGCACAGCCACCGCGACATGCTGCCCTTCGTCGGCTCCATCGGCCTGTTCCTGCTGGGCTATGCGGGGCTGGCGATCTCGTGGTTCCCCTATCTCGTGCCGCCGAGCCTGACGGTCTGGGACACGGCGGCGGCGCCGTCGTCGCAGATGTTCATGCTGGTGGGCACGGTGTTCCTGCTGCCGATCGTGCTGGCCTACACCGCCTTCGTCTACTGGATCTTCCGCGGCAAGGTGCGCGAGGGCGAGGGGTATCACTGAGATTGCGACCGGTCCCCGGTCCGGGGCCACGGCCCGCCGCAGCCTCGCGGCCCCGAGGCCGCGTCCTGCGGCGTTCCGGTCCTTCCGCTGGCGCCGCTGAGACGGGGGTCTTGGCCTCGCCGGCTTTCTGTCCCACAAAGCCAGCCGAGAAACGTTCAAATCGAGGCCCTGCGCGAGCAGGGGAACGGAGGTCGGGATGAGCGACGCCGCGGGCGGGCTGCCGGAACGCGAGAGCATGGATTTCGACGTCGTGATCGTGGGGGCGGGGCCAGCCGGCCTCGCCGCCGCCATCCGGCTGAAGCAGCTCGCGGCCCATGGCGGCGGCGACGTCTCGGTGGTGGTGGTCGAGAAGGGTTCCGAGGTCGGCGCCCACATCCTGTCCGGCGCGGTGATCGACCCCTCCGGCCTCGACGCGCTGGTGCCCGACTGGCGCGACGATCCCGACCGGCCGCTCACCACCGAGGTGACCGACGACCGGTTCTACTATCTGGGGCCGGCTGGGGCGCTGCGGGTGCCCAACTTCGCCATGCCGCGGCTGATGTCCAACCATGGCTGCTTCATCGGCTCGCTGGGCACTGTGTGCCGCTGGCTGGCGGCGCGGGCCGAGGCGCTGGGCGTGGAGATCTATCCCGGCTTCGCCGCCGCCGAGGTGCTGTTCGACGATGCCGGCCATGTCGCGGGCATCGCCACCGGCGACATGGGCGTCGGCCGCGACGGCGCGCCCAACGCCGCCTACACGCGGGGCATGGAACTGCGGGCGAAGTACACGCTGTTCGCGGAGGGCGCGCGCGGCTCGCTGACGCGCGGGCTCATCTCCCGCTTCAGGCTGGACGAGGGCCGCGAGCCGCAGAAATTCGGCCTGGGCCTCAAGGAGCTGTGGGAGGTCGCCCCCGACAGGCATCGGCCGGGCCTGGTGCAGCACACCATGGGCTGGCCACTGGACGACGCCACCGGCGGCGGGTCGTTCCTCTACCATTTCGGCGACAATCTCGTCTCCGTCGGCTTCGTGGTGCACCTCAACTACGCCAATCCCTGGCTCTCGCCCTTCGACGAGTTCCAGCGCATGAAGACCCATCCCGCGATCCGCGAGACCTTCGAGGGCGGCAAGCGGCTGTCCTATGGCGCGCGCGCCATCACCGAGGGCGGCTGGCAGTCGGTGCCGCGGCTCGCATTCCCGGGCGGCGCGCTGGTGGGCTGCGCGGCGGGCTTCGTCAACGTGCCCCGCATCAAGGGCAGCCACAACGCCATCGCCTCCGGCCGGCTCGCCGCCGGGCACGTCTTCGCCGCGCTGGGCGAGGGCCGCGCCAACGACGTGCTGGAGGGCTATGAGGCGGAGTGGCGGGAGTCCGAGATCGGCCGCGACCTCTGGCCGGTGCGCAACGTCAAGCCGATGTGGTCCAGGCGCGGCACCAGGCTGGGCGTCGGGCTCGGCGGCCTCGACATGTGGCTGCAGTCGCTGGTCGGGGTCTCGCTGTTCGGCACGATGCCCCACGGGAAGGCCGACGCCGACACGCTGGAGCCGGCGGCCGGGTCGCGCAGGATCGCCTACCCGAAGCCGGACGGCGTGCTGACCTTCGACAAG
>JAEWEX010000006.1 GCA_023389135.1 Pseudomonadota bacterium
CGCGGCAAGGGCGGGCGCGAGCGCATGGTGCCGCTGACGGACGCCGCCAGGCGCGCCACGACGGACTATGTCGCGCTGCTGGAGGCGGCCGGCCGCCGGGTCGACGGACGCTGGCTGTTCCCGGCCGATTCCGAGAGCGGCCACCTGACGCGGCAAGCCTTCGCCCGCGACCTCAAGGCGGCGGCGCTGGCCGCCGGGCTCGATCCCGACCGGGTCAGCCCCCACGTCCTGCGCCACGCCTTCGCGAGCCACATGCTGAATGGCGGCGCCGATCTGCGGGCGGTGCAGCAGCTGCTCGGCCATGCCGACATCGCCACGACCCAGATCTACACGCACCTGGTGGACGAGCGCGTCGCCGCCATGGTGCGCGACCTGCACCCGCTGTCGGATCGCGACCCGTAAACCTTCCCCCGTGGGACACGAATCTGTGAACGCCCCATCTACGGCGGCTGCGCCGGAACTTGCTGATCCGCCCGTAGATTAGGGGCGTAGCAGACTCCGAACGCAGTCGACCGGGAGGTGACGACCGTGGCCCGAGACGAAGAGGTCCGGCGCGGACTTGTCCGCACTGCCATGAATGCGCCCTTCCTCCAGCGCGAGGAGGAGCATGAACTGGCGGTGCGCTGGCGCGAGGACGGCGACGAGGATGCGCTCCACCGTCTCGCCGCGGCCCACACCCGGCTGGTGATCGCGATCGCGGCCCGCTTCCGCCGCTACGGCCTTCCCATGGCCGATCTGGTTCAGGAGGGCTATGTCGGCCTGCTGGAGGCCGCCGCCCGGTTCGAGCCGGAGCGCCAGGTGCGGTTTTCCACCTACGCCACCTGGTGGATCCGCGCGGCCATCCAGGACCACATCCTGCGCAACTGGTCGATTGTGCGCGGCGGCACCAGTTCCGCCCAGAAGGCCCTGTTCTTCAACCTGCGGCGCCTGCGGGCGCAGCTTGCGCGTGCGGCGCCCGACCGGCCGAGCCGGGACATGTACCGCAAGATCGCGGGCGCCGTCGGGGTGTCGGTGGACGACGTCGCCGTGATGGATGTCCGGCTGTCCGGCCCCGACGTCTCGCTCAACGCGCCTGTCATGGAAACGGAGAGCGGCGGCGCCGCCGAGCGCGTCGATTTCCTGGTCGACGGACAGCCCCTTCCCGACGAGACCACGGGCGAGGCCATCGACGGCGAGCGGCGGCGGCAGTGGCTGCGATCGGCGCTGGGGGTGCTGAGCGAGCGCGAACTGAGCATTCTCAGCGCCCGCAGGCTGGAAGAGGACACCATGACCCTGGAGGCCCTGGGCGTCAGGCTCGGCATCTCCAAGGAGCGTGTGCGCCAGATCGAGAACCGGGCGATCGAGAAGCTGCGGACCGCCCTGATCGAGCGCAGTCCGCACGGGGCGTCGGCCTTCGCCTGAAGCCGCACGGGCGACCCGCTGCCCGCCGGTGCGCTACTCCGCGACGATCTTGAGCTTGGTACCCGCCGGCAGCGGCGTGTTGGCCTCGATGCCGTTGAGGATCAGGAAGCGCTCCAGGGGATGATCGACGCCCGCCATGCGGCGCGCCACCGTCGCCGGGGTGTCTCCGCGCCGCGACTGCACCACCCGCACCCTGAGCGGACGCACCTTGCGCGCCTCGTCGGGCCCCAGCCGCCGGAAGCTGGCGATGGCCTGCTGGAACCGCGCGTCCACCTCCGGCGTCAGCTCCCGCGCGGCGAACACCAGCCGGAAGATGTCGTTGCCGACGCGCACCGCCGCGACCCGGAAACTCCATTCGCGGCCGCGCGCCACGCCGATCACCGCCGGCAGGCCGTTGAGCGCCAGCGGCTCCACGGCCTCGACGCGGGTGCCCTCGACGACGCCTGCGGCAAGCACCGCCTCCGGCGTCCCCAGCGGTCCGGCGGGCTCCGCGTCGAGCCGCAGCGCCGAGCCGTCGGGGCCGACGCCGACCAGCGCGTCGGACGCGTTCTCCAGCGTGAAGCCCTCCGGCGCGGTGAAGGTGAAGCCCAGCACCGGATGGACGAACTGGCGGCCGCGCACCAGGCCCTGCCGCGGATCGTCGCCATAGACGACGCCGTCGATCAGCTCCATCAGGGTCTCCCGGCCCTGCTGGCTGCGCTCCGGATCGGCGCCGATCTCGCGCGCGGTCTCCACGACCAGCGCCACGCGCTCGGGGGTCGCGGGATGGGTCGACAGGAAGTCCGGCGCCTCCGCCTCGCTGGCGGTGCCCAGCGCCCGGGCGCGCAGCTCGGCATTGCGCCCCATGGCGGTGAGGAAGCGCGCCGCGGCCATGGGATCGTAGCCGGCGCGCGCCAGGGTGCGCGCCCCGATGCGGTCGGCCTCCAGCTCCTGGATCCGCGAGAACCGCGCCAGCGCGATGCGGCTCTTGGCCAGCGCCAGGGCGCCGGCGCTGGGATCGCTCAGCACGTCGGTCACCACGCGGCTGACCAGCACCGCCTGGCGCTCGCGGTCGGCGCGCTCGAAGGCGTGCCGCGCGGTGACGTGCGCCATCTCGTGCGACAGCACCGCCGCGACCTCCGACGTGTCGTTGGAGAGCGCCACAAGGCCGCGGGTGACGTACAGATCGCCGGTCGGCAGCGCGAAGGCGTTGACGCTGGGCGAGTTGAGGATGGTCACGCGATAGGGCTGTTCCGGGTCGTCGGAGGCGCGCGCGAGCTGGCTCGCCATGCCGCCCAGGAGCGCCTGAAGGCGCTCGTCCTGATAGGCCCCGCCATAGGCGGCGAGGATGCGGGCGTGCTCGCGCTGGGCGGGCGTCTGGACGCCGACGACGCGCGGCGCCGCCGCCGGCACGTTGGAGCCCATGACAGCGCCGCCGGAGCCCAGCGTGCCGCACGAGGCGAGCCCGAGCGCGAGCGCAGCCGCCGCCGCGAGGCGCGGCGCGTGCCGTGCAAGCTCCAGTCCAAACCGGTTACGCATCAATCCGCACCACCCCGGTCCGCCACGCGTTCCAGGTCCCAGGAGGCGGCCACCACCACGGTCGGGCCGCTCCACCATTCCAGCACGCCATAGGCGCCGACATGCACCCCGTCGAGGGCGGTATCGCCGGCGCCGTCCGCCACCGCCGCGCCGTCCGCCCAGGAGGCGAAATCGTCGGCCGTCAGCGTGACGGTCAACGGCGCGGCGAGACGCGGCTTGACCCTCATATAAACC
>JAEWEX010000024.1 GCA_023389135.1 Pseudomonadota bacterium
GACAGGATCGCGTCCTTGCCCTGGAACAGCTCCGCGGCGGTGAGGCCGCCCGACGACATCATGAACATCAGCCGCGCGCCGGAGCGCTCGATGTCCAGTTCGCCGGCCACCTGCGCCACGTAGCGCGCCAGGATCGGCGACAGGTAGGCGTCCACCACCGTGGTGTCGCCGCGGCCGACGATCTTGATCAGCGGCGACACCTCGTGGCTGACAGAGACCTGCGGGAAGCCCATGTCGCGCGCGAGGGCCGCCACCGCCTTCTCGTGGGCGGAATGGCGGTAGGCGTGCATGAACACGACGGCGATGGCCCGGTAGCCCGCTTGCCTCAGCGCCTCCAGGTCGCGGCGCACCGCGTCGAGGTCCGGCGCCTTCTCCACCGTGCCGTCGGTCAGCACGCGCTCGTCGACCTCCACGACGCGGTCGTAGAGTTCGTCCGGCTTGACGATCTGCCGGGCGAAGATGTCGGGGCGCGCCTGGTAGCCGATCTTGAGCTGGTCGGCGAGCCCGCGCGTGATCAGCAGCGCCGTGCGCTCGCCCTTGCGCTCCAGCAGCGCGTTGGTGGCCACCGTGGTGCCCATCTTCACCGCCCCGATGACGCCGGCCGGGATCGCGTCGCCGGGCTGGAGGCCGAGGAAGCGGCGGATGCCGGCGACCGCGGCGTCGCCATAGGCCTCCGGATTTTCCGACAGCAGCTTCATGGCGTGCAGCGCGCCGTCGGGCGCCCGCGCCACCACGTCGGTGAACGTGCCGCCGCGGTCGATCCAGAAATCCCAGCTTTCGGCCATGTCCACTGCTCCATTTCGATAAAATATCGATATTCTGCGAGTAAGGTGTCAACATGTTGACTTGCTGTCAATTGGTCTTAGCATGGCGTCCGGGCTCGCCCGTGCGCGCCCTGCCACACGAGGGGAACATGAAGACGATCATCGCATTCGCGGCGGGCGCCGCCGCCTTCGCCATGGCCAGCGCGGCCAGCGCGCAGACCACATGGGATCTGCCCACCCCCTATGCGGAGGGCAACTTCCACACCCGGAACATCGCCGAGTTCGCCAAGGCCGTGAACGAGGCGACCGGCGGCAGCCTGCGCATCACGGTCCATGCCAACCAGTCGCTGATCAAGCATCCCGACATCAAGAACGCCGTCCGCGACGGCATCGTCCCCGCTGGCGAGCTGCTGGTATCCCGCCTGGAGAACGAGAGCCCGATCTACGGCGTCGACTCCATCCCGTTCCTCGCCACCAGCTACGACGCCTCCCGCAAGCTCTACGCGGCGCAGAAGCCCTATCTGGAGCAGCTCCTGGCCAAGGAGGGCATGGTGCTCTTGTTCTCGGTGGCCTGGCCGCCGCAGGGCATCTACGCCAAGAAGGAGGCGAAGACGCTGGACGACCTGCGCGGCGTCACCTTCCGCGCCTACAACAAGGGCACCGAGCGCGTCGCCCAGCTCGCCGGCATGACGCCGACCCAGATCGAGGCGTCCGACATCGCCACCGCCTTCTCCACCGGCCGGGTCGAGGCGATGATCACCTCGCCCTCCACCGGCTCCGACAGCAAGGCGTGGGACTTCGTCAGCCACTATCACGACACCCAGGCCTGGCTGCCGCGCAACATGGTCATCGTCAACAAGCGCGCCTTCGACGCCCTGAACGAGGACCAGCGCAAGGCCCTGATGTCCGCCGCCGCCGCCGCCGAGAAGCGCGGCTGGGAGATGTCGGTCGCCGAGACCACGGAGAAGACCGCCCTGCTCCAGCAGAACGGCATGACCATCGTGCAGCCGACCGAGGAACTGCGAGCCGGCTTCGCCAAGATCGGCCAGACCATCGCCGACGAGTGGAAGCAGCAGGCCGGCGCCGACGGCGTCGCCCTGCTCGACGCCTTCGCCAAGTGAGGCGCGGCGCGGGCCGGCGCGTCCGGCCCGCGCATCTTCACGCCGGGGCGGGGCACCGCCCGGCGAGCCGCCGCAACGCCGCAAAGGCGGGCGGCCCGCTCCAGAGGGGAACCTTGCCATGCGTCGCGTGCTCGACGGCCTCTATGCCGTCTCGGGCGTCCTGGCCGCGCTGTGCCTCGTCGCCATCCTGACGCTCGTGGGCGTCCAGATTGTCGCCCGGTGTCTCGACACCGTCCTGCGCGCCGCCGGCGGCCAGGCGACCGGCTTCCTGGTGCCCTCGCTCGCTGAGATCTGCGGCTTTCTGCTGGCGGCGGCGAGCTTTCTGGCGCTGGCCGACACGCTCGCCCGCGGCGTCCACATCCGCGTGTTGCTGCTTGTCGAACATGTCCCGGACACTGTCCGGCGGGTTCTGGAGGCCGCCACCGGGCTCGCCGCGGTGGGGCTGGCGCTGTTCGCGGCATGGTCCATGGGGCGCCTGACGCTCAAGAGCCTGGAGTTCGGCGACGTCTCCTACGGCATGGTCGCCGTGCCGCTGGCGCTGCCCCAGGCCGTGGTGACCTTGGGACTTCTGGTATTCGCCGTGGCGCTCGCCGATCAGGCGGCGGCCGCCATACGCGGCCGCCCGGTCGCCGCCGCGTCGGGGGAATGAGCATGGACGTGTTCGACCTTTCCCTCCTCCTCGTCGTGGTCATGTTCGGCGCGCTGGCCGCCGGGCTGTGGGTGGCATTCGCCCTGATCGCGGTCGCGCTCGTGGCGCTCGCAACCCGGCCGCTGCCGCTCGACCAGGTGTTCGCGACCTCGGTCTGGTCCTCCTCAATCTCTTGGGATCTGACGGCCTTGCCCATGTTCATCTGGATGGGCGAGATCCTGTTCCGCTCGCGCCTGTCGGAGGACATGTTCGCCGGCCTCGCCCCGCTGATGCGCCGGCTCCCGGGCCGGCTGGTCCACGTCAACGTGGTCGGCTGCGCCATCTTCGCCGCGGTGTCCGGCTCCTCCGCCGCCACCACCGCCACCATCGGCAAGATCTCGCTGCCGGAGCTTAAGGCCCGCGGCTACGACGAGAAGATCGCCATAGGCAGCCTGGCCGGGGCCGGCACGCTGGGGCTGCTGATCCCGCCCTCCATCATCCTGATCGTCTACGGCGCGGCCGTGGAGGAATCCATCGCCCGCCTGTTCGTCGCCGGCGTCGTGCCGGGCATCGTGCTGGCGCTCATGTTCATGGGCTATGTGGGGCTGTGGGCGCTGCTCAATCCCTCGCGCATGCCCGCCAGCGAACCGGCTCTGGATTTCGGTCAGCGCATGGCCGCGACCCGCCGCCTGCTGCCCGTGGTCGGCCTCATCGCCGGCGTCATCGGCTCGATCTATGGCGGGCTGGCCTCCCCCACCGAGGCGGCGGTGATCGGTGTGGTGCTGTCGCTGCTGGTGGCGCGTGCGCAGGGCGCGCTGGACTGGGACACCTTCCGCACCGGCCTGATGTCCGCCACGCGCACGTCGTGCATGATCGCCTTCATCCTGGCCGGCGCCGCGGTGCTGACCACCGGCATGGGCTTCACGGGCCTGCCCCGGCAGCTCGCGGAATGGATCGCGACGCTGCAGCTCAGCCCCATGGCGCTGCTGGCCGCGCTGACCGTGTTCTTCATGATCATGGGCTGCTTCCTCGACGGCATCTCCATGGTGATCCTGACCACGGCCGTGATCATGCCGCTGGTGACGCAGGCGGGCTTCGATCTCGTCTGGTTCGGCATCTACCTGGTGATCGTGGTGGAGATGGCCCAGATCACTCCTCCGGTGGGCTTCAACCTGTTCGTGATCCAGGGATTGACGGGCAGGAACATCTTCACGGTCGCGCGCGCCACCATGCCGTTCTTCTTCATCCTGGTGGCCATGGTGGCGCTGCTCGCGCTCGTCCCCGACATCGCACTGTGGCTGCCGCGCACCATGTTCACCAACTGATCGCCATGACCGGCAAGCCGCGTGTCGACCCGCTCGGGCCCATCGTCTCCTCCGCCCATCTCGCCTCCGGCGCGTTACCGGCGCTGTCGGAGTTCGAGTTCGGGCTGATCCTGGCCAACCACGCCTTCGACCGCTGGATGGTGCGCTGCATGGCGGCCGCGGGCCATCCGGGCCTTGCCGCGCTCGAAATCCTCGTCCTGCATTCGGTCACGCACCGCGAGCGGCCCAAGCGGCTGGCCGACATCTGCCTGGTGCTGGGCATCGAGGACACCCACCTCGTGGTCTATGCCCTGAAGAAGCTGGAGGCGCGCGGCCTCGTGACATCCGCCCGCCAGGGCAAGGAAAAGCTGATCGCCATCACGGATGCCGGCCATGCGGCCTGCATGAAGTATCGCGACATCCGCGAGGCGCTGCTGGTCAAGGCGGTGAAGAACCTCGGCCTCGATCCCGACGGCCTGTCCACCGTCGCTGCGACGCTGCGCGCGCTGTCGGGCCATTACGACCAGGCCGCGCGAGCGGCGGCGAGCCTCTAGCCTGCGGGAAGTGCCGCCCGCGCCACCGGCGCCCGCCGCCCAAGCGCCACGACGACAATGACGGCGCAGGCGAAGCCCACCGTCACCGCGTCCACCGTTTCGCCCAGCAGCACCGCGGCGATGGCGAGCGTGACGAAAGGCTGCAAAAGCTGCGTCTGCGACACGCGCGACACGCCGCCCATGGCCATGGCCGCGTTCCAGGCGAAGAACCCCAGATACTGGCTGACGAGGCCGAGATAGGCGAACGAGCCCCATGCCGCCGGCGAAATCGCGCCGGGCTCCTCGGGCAACAGGACGAGGGCGGCGACCAGGTTGACGGGAAGCGCCATGGTGACCGCCCACGAGATCACCTCCCAGCCGGGCATCGTGCGTGCAAGACGGCCCGAGATCGCATAGCCGATCGCAGCGGACGCAACCGCCAGCAGCAGCAGCCCGTCCGCCGCGGACATTCGCCCCGTCGTCCCCTGCAACGTGAACGCCACCACCAGCGCCGCGCCGATCGCACCCCAGAACCAGAAGGCCGCGGACGGG
>JAEWEX010000026.1 GCA_023389135.1 Pseudomonadota bacterium
GTTCCGTCCGGCCGTGCGTTCTGCACCTGATGCGCGAGGGCCCCGAGATGACACCGCTCCTTGACGAACGGTCGGTATCCCCAGCCCAGATCAGGGCGGCCCGCGCCTTTCTCGGCTGGTCGACGGCCGATCTTGCGGGGCGCTGCAACCTCTCCGAGGCCCGGGTGAAGTCTGTGGAGGCAGAACGTCCGGAGAACCCTGGCGACCTCCCCCTGCTGCGCGAGATGCTTGAGGCGGAGGGCATCGAGTTCATCGACGAATGCGGTCCGGGGATCCGGCTTCGCCCGCGCCAGACCTACATCACCGTGGACGAACTGAGCTCCGACAACGATCAGTGACGGCCGTCACGGCAGACGAAGGCCGCGGCAATGGTGCGGGCGAGCTTGTCCGTGCTGTCGCTGCCGCGGACGAACCACTCCAGCGACCAGTTGAGCGCGCCGATGATGGCGAGCCGCGCCGAGCGCGGGTCCGCGCCTGCGGCCAGCATGCCGGAGGCGGCCGCCTCGTCCACCAGCTTTGCCCACACCCCTTCGTAGTCGCGACGCACCTTCGCCAGGGCGCGGCGCACCTCGGCCGGCGCGTGGGGGAAACATCGGATGTGGGCCGAGGTGAAGTCGCTCTCCAGCAGCAGGGTCTCCAGATGTGCGGCGATGGCGGCCTCGACCCGGAGCGCGGGGGACGCCCCCTCCCCGAGGTCGCGAAGCCGCCGTTCGACCGCCTCGCGGACGCGCTCCACGCCGAGCCGCAGCACCTCGGTGGCGAGTTCGTCCTTGGAGGCGAAGTGGTAGTAGAGGCTGCCGGCCTTCATCCCGGCCTCGGCGGCGATGTCGCGCAGCGACGTCTCCGCATAGCCCCTTGCGCGCAGCAGCCGCGCCGCGATCTCGAGGATCTGCCGGCGCGAGGCGTCGGCCCGGGTTTCCGGCTTTTCGGCCACGGCCGTCACAGCCGCTTCGCCACTTCCTCGAGCATGACCTCGGTGGCGCCGCCGCCGATGGACTGGATGCGCGCGTCGCGGGCCATGCGCTCGATGGCGCATTCGCGCATGTAGCCCATGCCGCCGTGGAACTGCAGGCAGTCGTACATCACCTCGTTGACCAGCTCGCCGCAATAGGCCTTGGCCATGGACACCTCGCGGGTGGCGTCGATGCCCTGGATGTCGAGCCAGGCGGCGTGCTGGACGAGCTGCCGTCCGGCCTCCACCTTCGCCGCCAGCATGGCGAGCCGCTGCCGGATCGCCTGCTTGTCCCACAGCACCCCGCCGAACGCCTTGCGCGACTTCACGTAGTCCAGCGTGATCTCCAGCGCCGCCTCCGCCTCGCCCATGGCCATGGCGCCGAGCACGATGCGCTCGTTCTGGAAGTTGCGCATGATGGCGTAGAAGCCGCCGCCGACCTCCCCCAGCACCGCATCCTCCGGAAGCCGGCAGTCCTCGAACACCAACTCCGCCGTGTCGGACGAGCGCCAGCCCTGCTTGTCCAGCGCGCGGCCGACGCGGAAGCCCGGCGTTCCCTTGGGCACCAGGAACATGGTGACGGACCGGCTCGGCCGGTCGCCCCCGGTCTTGGCGGCGACGCAATAGACGTCGCCCATGACGCCGTTGGTGATGAACATCTTGGCGCCGTTCAGCACCCACTGGTCGCCCTCGCGGCGCGCCGTGGTGCGGATGCCCTTCACGTCGGAGCCCGCATCGGGCTCCGTCACGGCCACCGCCGCGATGGCCTCGCCCGAGACCATCTTCGGCATCCACTCGTCCTTCTGCGCCTTGGTGCCGGCGTTGAAGATGTGGACCGACGCCATGTCGGTGTGGACCAGCGCGGTGATGGCGACGCCCGAGAACGTGGACCTCCCCAGTTCCTCCGCCAGCACCACCGTCGCCAGGGTGTCCATGGCGGAGCCGCCGTACTCCTCCGGATAGCGCACGCCGAAGAAGCCGAGATCACCCATCTTGCGCAGCACCGGGCGGGGCGTGAAGCCCTCCTCCTCCCAGGGCGCGGCGTGGGGCTTGATCTCCTCCTCGACGAAGCGCCGCACCTGGTCGCGCAGCATCTCGTGCTCCTCGCCGAAATAGGGCGAGCGGGCCGTGGGGCGGTTGGAGAGCGGGTGGGACATGGCGCAGACCTTCCGAGACCGTCACACTTGACGTCACCGCATGACGCCGCCTAACTTTATTTCTAACGAACGTTAGGCAGATTTACCGGGAGCGTCAATTCCGTGCCGGCCCAGCTCGCAACCAGCATCGATCCGTCGGGCCCGGCATTCGCCGCAAATCGCTCGGCCTATGCGGCGCTGACGGATGCGTTGCGCGCCAGGCTGGCCACGGCGGCGCTCGGCGGCGGCGAGGCGCTGCGCCAGCGGCATCGCGCCCGCGGCAAGATACCCGTGCGGGAGCGTATCGAACTGCTGCTCGATGCCGGCAGCCCGTTCCTGGAACTGTCGCCGCTGGCGGCGCATGGCCTGTATGGCGGCCAGGTGCCCGCCGCCGGGATCGTAACGGGCATCGGCATGGTGGAGGGCGTGCCCTGCGCGTTGATCGCCAACGACGCCACCGTCAAGGGCGGCTCGTTCTTCGCGGAGACGGTCCGCAAGCACCTGCGCGCGCAGGAGATCGCGGAGGAGCACCGCCTGCCCTGCCTCTACCTGGTGGATTGCGGGGGCGCCTACCTGCCGGAGCAGGACCGCGTGTTCCCGGACCGCGATCATTTCGGCGGCGCGTTCTACAACCAGTGCCGCATGTCGGCGGCCGGCATCCCGCAGGTCTCGGTGGTGTTCGGCGCCGCCACCGCGGGCGGCGCCTACATCCCCGCGCTCTCCGACGAGGTGGTGATGGTTCGCGGCACCGGGCGCATCCATCTCGGCGGGCCGCCCATCGTCAAGGCGGCGATCAACGAGGTCGTGGACGGGGAGGTTCTGGGCGGGGCCGACATGCACACCACCGTCTCCGGCGTCTCGGATCATGTCGCGGCGGACGAGACCGAGGCGCTGGGCAAGCTGCGCTCCATCGTTGCCGCGTTCCGTCACGTGAGGGCCATCGCGCCGCCGCCGCAGGCGCAGATCGCGCCGGCCCTCGATCCCGCCGAGCTCGACGGCATCGTCACCACCGACCTCAAGCGCCCGTTCGACGCCCGCGAGGTGATCGCCCGGCTGGTGGACGACAGCCGGTTCCACGACTTCAAGCCCGACTACGGCGCGACCCTCGTCACCGGTTTCGCGCACATCCACGGCTACCCGCTGGGCATCCTCGCCAACAACGGCGTGCTGTTCTCCGAATCCTCGGTCAAGGGCGCGCACTTCATCGAGCTGTGCGACCAGCGCCAGGTGCCGATCCTGTTCCTCCAGAACATCACCGGCTTCATGGTCGGCACCGAGGCCGAGCGCGGCGGCATCGCCAAGCATTCCGCGAAGCTGGTCCACGCCGTCTCCAACGCCCGAGTGCCGAAGCTCACGGTCATCACCGGCGGCTCCTACGGCGCCGGCAATTACGGCATGTGCGGGCGCGGCTTCCGTCCGCGCTTCCTGTTCGCATGGCCCAATGCGCGCATCGCCACCATGAGCCCCGACGTCGCCTCCACCGTGGTCACCGACCTGCGCCGCCAGAGCCTGAAGGGTGACGCCGGCGACGCGGCGATCGCCGAACTGGACCGCACGACCCGGGCCCAGTTCGAGCAGCAGAGCGACCCGTATTACGCCACCGCGCGGCTATGGGACGACGGCATCATCGAGCCGGGCCAGACCCGCGACGTGCTTGGCCTGTGCCTGGCGCTCGCGGCCGGGGAGCCGCGCGACCCCGCGCCGCGCCCGGTCTACCGGATGTGACGGCGGTGTTCCGCTCGCTCCTGATCGCCAACCGCGGCGAGATCGCGGTGCGGGTCATCCGTACCGCCCGCGCCATGGGCCTGCGCACGGTCGCCGTGTTCTCCGACGCCGATGCGAACGCGCCCCATGTCCGCATGGCGGACGTAGCGGTCCGGATCGGCCCCGCGGCGGCCCGCGACAGCTATCTGCGCGCCGAGCGCATCCTGGAGGCCGCACGCGCCACGGGCGCCGAGGCGATCCATCCAGGCTACGGCTTCCTGTCCGAGCGCGCCGACTTCGCCCGCGCCGTGATCGAGGCCGGCCTGGTCTGGGTGGGACCGCGCCCCGACGCCATCGACGCCATGGGGGACAAGATCCGCGCCCGCGCGCTCGCCGCCGCAGCCGGCGTCGCCGTGGTGCCGGGCACCGACGGGCTGGACCAGGACGACGCGCGGCTTGCCGTGGCGGCGCGCGGGATCGGCCTGCCGGTGATGGTGAAGGCCTCGGCCGGCGGCGGCGGCAAGGGCATGCGCGCGGTGTTCCACGAAGGCGACGTCGAAGCTGCGATTGCCGCCGCGAGGCGGGAGGCGCAGGCCGCGTTCGGGGACGGCCGGGTGTTCGTGGAACGGCTGATCGAGCGCCCGCGCCACGTCGAGGTGCAGGTGCTGGGCGACCGGCACGGCAATCTGGTCCACCTCCACGAGCGCGACTGCTCGGTGCAGCGCGCCAACCAGAAGCTGGTCGAGGAGGCCCCTGCCCCCAACCTCTCCGCCACGACCCGCGCCGCACTGCACACTGGCGCGCTGAAGCTTTCCGCGGCGATCGGCTACGACAGCGTCGGCACGGTGGAATTCGTGCTGGATGCCGCGACGGAGAAGTTCTTCTTCCTGGAGATGAACACCCGCCTCCAGGTCGAGCACACCGTCACCGAGGAGGTCACTGGGCTCGATCTCGTGGAGCTTCAGCTCCGCGCCGCGGCGGGCGAGGTGCTTCCGGTCCGCCAGGACGACATCCGCGTCCGCGGCCATGCCATCGAGGCGCGGCTGACCGCCGAGCGCGCCGACGAGGGCTTCCGGCCCGATGCCGGCCCCATTGTCCTGTTCGAGCCCCCGGCGGGCCTGCGCGTCGATGCCGGCGTCGAGACCGGCTCGGAGATCGGACTGTCCTACGACAGCATGATCGCCAAGCTGATCGCCCATGGCGACACCCGCGAGATCGCCATCGCCCGCCTCGCCGCCGGGCTGGACCGCATGACGCTGCTGGGCCCGGCGACCACGAGGGCGTTCCTCGTCGACATCCTCGCGGCTCCCGCCTTCCACGAGGGTCGCATGACCACCCGTCTGATCGGCGAGACCTGGCCCCGGGGCTGGCCCCGCCCGCTGGAGGGGCTTGCCGAGGCGAGGCGGCTCGCGGCGCTGGCGTGGTGGCTTGCGCAGGGCGGCGGCGGGCATGCCGGCCCATGGTCCACGCTGCCGGGATTCCGGCTGCTGTCGGCCGCGGGACAATCTGCATGCACCTCGCTTTCGGTCTCCCATGAGGATGAGACGCACAGGGTGGCGGTCACCGCCGGACCCGCCGGCTTCACTGTCGCCGATCCCTCCGGCGAAACCGCGGCGACGGCACGGCTCGCGGGAGATGCGCTGGTGGTGCGCAGCGACGGAGTGGAGCGCCGCCTCCCCGCCATCGTGGCCGGCGGCAACGTCCATCTGCGGCTCGGCTCCATCGAGGCCGCCTTCCGGATCGCCCCTCTGGTGGAGGCGGCGGCCGCCCCCCGCGCCGTCGCGGCGTCGGAAACCTCCGTAACGGCGCCGATGCCAGGCCTCGTCGCCGAGATCCGGATCACGGCCGGAGACCGCGTCGCCGCGGGCGACACCGTGGCGGTGCTGGAATCCATGAAGCTCTTCATGGACCTGAAGGCGCCGGCGGCGGGCACGGTGGAGCGTATCGCAGCCCCTTCGGGCACGACCGTCGCGGCGGGCGCGCTGATCGTCGCGCTGGTGCCGGACGCGTGATCGCATCGCCGGACGCCGCTGCATCCGCGCGGTCCCGGGCCGTGTAGCCTTCCTGAGCCCATGTGTTGCGTGTGATCCACGCATGACCGCATGGCGTAGAGGACAGCGACACGGCCAACCGAGACATGACCGCACCGCGTTCCCCCGAAACGTCCATCGTCTGGTTCCGCGACGACCTGAGGACAGCCGACAATCCAGCGCTTCATGCGGCGGCCGCCAGCGGCCGGCCGGTGATCGCGCTGTTCGTGCTGGACGAGGTGAGCGAGGGCGTACGGCCGCTGGGCGGCGCCACGCGCTGGTGGCTCCACGGATCGCTGGAGGCCCTGGCCGAACGGCTGGACAATGTTGGCGTGCCGCTGGTGCTGCGCCGGGGCCCGGCGACGTCCGTGGTCGCGGACGCTGTGGATGAGGCCGGGGCCGGCGCGGTATTCTGGAACCGGCGTTACGCCGCCGCCGGGATCGCGGTCGACCGCGCACTCAAGGAAACGCTGACGCGGGACGGCGTCGAGGTGCAGTCCTTCAATGCCTCGCTGCTGCATGAGCCGTGGGAGGTGCAGACCGCCGCCGGAGCCCCGTTCAAGGTGTTCTCGCCGTTCTGGCGGGCGGCCCAGGGTCGCGGCGATCCACGGGAGCCGATCCGGGCTCCCACCCGGATCAAGGGCGGGCGGCGGATCGACGGGGATGAGCTGAAGGACTGGCGCCTCCTGCCGACGCGGCCGGACTGGGCCGGCGGCATCCGCCGCGAATGGACGCCCGGCGAACATGGCGCGCGCCGACGGCTGGGTGCCTTCGTGGACGGGAGCATCGACAGCTACGCCGCCGAGCGCGACCGCCCCGACCGCGCCTCGACCTCCATGCTGTCGCCGCATCTGCGGTTCGGCGAGATCGGCCCGGTTCAGCTCTGGCACGCGGCACGCGCGGCCGAGGCGGACGGCCGGGCGTCCGGCCGGAATGTCGAAAAGTTCCTGAGCGAGCTGGGCTGGCGAGAGTTTTCCTACCACCTGCTCTACCACTTCCCCGCCCTCGACCGGACCAACTTCCAGAGCCGCTTCGACGACTTTCCCTGGGCCGGAGACAGCGACGCGCTGACGGCCTGGCAGCGCGGCATGACCGGCTACCCCATCGTCGACGCCGGCATGCGCCAGCTCTGGCAGACCGGATGGATGCATAACCGCGTGCGCATGGTCGTCGCCTCGTTCCTGGTGAAGCATCTGCTGATGGACTGGCGGCAGGGCGAGGCATGGTTCTGGGATACGCTGGTGGATGCCGATCCTGCCAACAACCCTGCGTCCTGGCAGTGGGTGGCTGGATCGGGCGCGGATGCCGCGCCCTATTTCAGGGTCTTCAACCCGATGCTCCAGGGCGAAAAATTCGACGCGGACGGCGACTATGTGCGCCGTTTCGTGCCTGAGCTGGCGAAGCTGCCTGCAGCGCACATCCACGCACCCTGGGACGCGCCGGCCGACGTCCTCGGCAAAGCCGGCGTGCGCCTCGGCGACACCTATCCGGCGCCCATGGTCGACCATGGCCGAGCCCGCACCAGGGCGCTCGAGGCGTTCGACCGCATCAAGGCCAGCGCGGCCTGACGAAACCCGGGGAAATTTCATGAAGATCGCCGTCGTCGGTACGGGCATTTCGGGCAACGCCGCCGCCTGGGCGCTGGCGCCCCACCACGATGTCACCGTCTACGAGCGCGAACTGAGGTCCGGCGGACACAGCCACACGGTGGAGGTCGACCATGGCGGACGCACCATCGCGGTCGATACCGGCTTCATCGTCTACAACGAGCTGAACTACCCCAACCTCACCGCCCTTTTCGCGCATCTGGGCGTGGCGACGCAGGCGAGCGACATGAGCTTCGCCGTGTCGCTGGACGGCGGACGGCTGGAATGGTCGGGCAAGGACCTCGGCACCGTGTTCTCGCAGCGCCGGAACGCGCTGTCGCCGTCCTTCCTGCTGATGCTGCGCGACATCCTGCGCTTCAACCGGGTTAGCCTGGAGGATCGCGCGACCGGCGCGCTGGAGGGCCTGACGCTGGGCCAGTGGCTCGACCGGCGGGGCTTCGGCCAGGCCGTCCGCACCAATTATCTTATGCCCATGGCCGCCGCGATCTGGTCGATGCCGGCGGCCGACGTGCTCGATTTCCCGGCGTCGAGCCTGATCGCGTTCTTCGAGAACCACCGCCTCGTCCACCGCGAGCGCCCGCGCTGGCGCACCGTCTCCGGCGGCAGCCGGCGCTACGTGGAGAAGCTGACCGCTCCGTTCCGCGACTGCATCCGCCACGGCGCCGCGGTCGTCTCGCTCCGCCGCACCGCCGCCGGCGTCGAGGTCAGGGATGCGCTCGGCGACGCCGGTCGATACGATCACGTGGTGGTCGCGACCCATTCCGACGAGGCCCTGGCCATGCTCGCCGACCCGACGCCCTCCGAGCGAGACATCCTCGGCGCGATCCGCTTTGCGCCCAACGAGGCGGTGCTCCACCGCGACCCGGCGCTCATGCCCCGCCGCCGCCGCGCATGGGCTGCAT
>JAEWEX010000061.1 GCA_023389135.1 Pseudomonadota bacterium
CCTCCGCCTCCGCCGCCGCGGGCCGCCACGGCTCGGCGGTGACCGGCGCGCCGGGGCGGATCTTCTGGAAGCCTTCCACCACCACGCGCTCGCCGGCGGCCAGGCCGTCGTCGATGACCCAGCGCTCGCCGATGACGCGCCCGGCGACGACGGTGCGCAGCTCCACGGCGCCGTCCTCCGCGACCACGTAGACCTGCGCGCGCCCGCCGGTGTCGCGCTGCACCGCCTGCTGCGGCACGGCGATGGCGTCGGGCTGGATGCCCTGCTCAATCAGGACGCGCACATACATGCCCGGCAGCAGGTCGCCGTCGGGGTTGGGGAACTCGCCGCGCAGCGTCACCTGGCCGGTGGTGGCGTCCACCGCCGCCTCGGAGAACAGCAGGCGGCCCCGGTGCGCATATTCCCGGCCGTCGTCCATGAGCAGCCGCACCGTCGCCTCGCCGGGATCGGCGCTGGTCAGCGCGCCGAGCTTCATGGCCTGGCGCAGCGCCAGCAGGGCGCTGGCCGACTGGGTGAAGTCCGCATAGACCGGGTCGAGCTGCTGGATGGTGGCGAGGTTCTCGCTGCTGCCGGCGCCGATCAGGGCGCCCTCGGTGATGAGGGCCCGGCCGATGCGGCCGCGGATCGGCGCCTTGACCTCGGAATATTGCAGGTCGAGCTCGGCGGCGGCCAGGCCCGCGCGCGCCGACGCCACGTCGGCGTCGGCCTGGGCGAGCTGGGCGACGGCGGTCTCGAACTGCTGGGCCGAGGCGACCCTGCGGTCGCGCAGCTCGGTCTGGCGCTCGGCCTGCTGGCGGGCCTGCAGCTGCACCGCCTCGGCGCGCTGCAGCGTCGCCCGCGCGCTGGCCACCTGGACCTTGAACGGCTCGGGATCGATCCGGTAGAGCACGTCGCCCGCCTCGACCATGCTGCCCTGCTCGAACACGCGCTCGGTCAGGATGCCGGAGACGCGCGGGCGCACCTCGGCGATGCGGGTCGGCGCGATGCGCCCCGGGAGTTCGTTGGTGATGGCCAGCGTCTCCGGGGCGATGCTGACGACGCCGACCGTGGGCGGCGGGGGCGCGGCGGCGGCGGGGGTCGCCGGCTCGGTCTCGGAGCATGCGGCGACGAGAACGAGGAGCGCCGTGGCGAGCATCGCTCGCGACGCGGATCGGGAGAATGGCATCGGGTCTGGCCTTGGGGTCGGGTATGGGTCAGGCGGCTTGGCGGGCAGGCGCGGTCACGGGTCGCCGCCCGGCGGGGGCGTGGGCGGGGGCGTCTGGCCGGCCAGCCAGCGCATGTCCCGCCCGAGCTCGTCGCGCTCCGCCGCGCTCCATTCGCGGAGGCCGAACCACTCCAGAAGCTTCATGCCCTCCGCCGCCAGGAAGGCGAGGCGGGCGCCGCGCGGTGCGGCGGAGGTGGCCTCGATCTCGTCCATGACGCGCCGGACCGCGTCCTGGATCGGCCGCCGCAGTTCGGCGTCCTGGGCCAGCGCCGCGCACAGGCTGAGGGCCACCGCGCGATCCTCGTCGGGCCGGGTGCGGAAGGCGGCTGCGATGCGGCCGCGGATCGCGGCGTCGGGTTCGCCCGCGAGGCGGTCGATGGTGTCGCGGGCGTGGGCCTCCTCCAGGGCGACCCGGCGCTCGATGACGGCGCGGATCAGGGCCTGCTTGTTCCTGTAGTCATAGAGGACGCTGGCCTTGCTGATGCCGGCCTCTGCCGCGACCGCCTCCAGCGTCAGGCCGACGGCGCCGTCGCGGCTGACCACGCGCTGGGCGGCGTCCAGCACGCCGTCGCGGTCGATCACCCTGTTGCGGCCCATGGCCATCCATCCGATTTATTTCCGACCGGACGGATATAAATTATCATGCTGCACTGCGTCAACGGCCGCTCACCGGTTTGTGTGCGGTGCGCCATCGCTGGCGCATGGCCGGACTGCGTGGCATCGTCCGGGCCATGCCGGTTCCGCCACTGCACCCCGCATCGCTCGACTGGTGGATCGATTTCGGCATCCCCCGGGCGGATGCCGGGCGCTGCAATTTCGATGCGGTGGCCGACTATCTGCGTCGCGAGCGCGTGTGGGCCGCCGACGGTGTGCGGATCGAGGTGGACGAGCCGGTGATCGGGACGGGCGCGCCCGGGCTCGCCGCGCGCTCGGCCTTCACCTGGACCGCCGGCGATGGCCGTTCGGGCAGCGGCGCGGTCGACATCGCCATGGCCCGGGACGGCTGGGTGCGCGTCGACGTCGCGGCCGGCGGCTTCAGCCTTCGCATGTGGCACGACCGCGTCTGGGAGGAGCACGAGTTCTGGCCGGACGGCGCCGACACTTCGGTGCGGTCCGCCGATCCGCCGGGCCGGGGCGGCAAGCGCGGCAACTGGATCCAGATCGACACCGAACACTGGCCGCAGCTGCAGCGCTATGGCCGCTACCTGTCCATCGAGACGCCGGAGGCGTGAGGCGCGCTCAGTCGCCGTAGGACTTGATGAGGGCCTGGGTGCCGGCGCGGCCGTCGCCCGCTTCCGCCAGCGCGCGGTAGCGGCCGAGCGCGGTCGCCAGCCCCGCGAGATCGAGGCCGGCCGCCTCGGCCTCCGCCAGCGCGATGCCCATGTCCTTGACGAAATGCTCGATCATGAAGCCCGGCGCGAAGTCGCCGTCGACCATCTTCGGCCCCAGCCCGTTGAGCAGGAAGCCGGAGGCGGCTCCGGTGCCGATGGAGGAGAGCACGCGGTGCGGATCGAGGCCGGCGCGGCGGGCGTAGCTCAGGCCCTCGGCCACGCCAAGCATGGTGCCGGCGATCACGGTCTGGTTGGCCATCTTGGTGTGCTGGCCGGCCCCGGGGCCGCCCTGCAGCACGATGTTGGCGCCCATGGCCTCCAGCACGGGACGCGCGCGCTCGAACGCGTCCGCGTCGCCGCCGACCATGATGGACAGCTTTGCCGACTTCGCGCCCGCCTCGCCGCCGGAGACCGGCGCGTCCAGCGCCGCAAGGCCGCGGGCGGCGGCGGCCTCGTGGATGCGGATCGCCAGCGAGGGGCTCGACGTGGTCATGTCGATCAGGATCGCGCCCGGCTTAGCGCGCTCGATGATGCCGCCCGCGCCCAGATAGACCTGCTCCACGTCGCTGGGCAGGCCGACGATGGTGATGACGATGTCGGCCGCCGCGGCGGCGGCGCCCGGGCTGTCGTGCAGCACCGCGCCGTTCTCCACCAGCGCGGCCGCCTTGGCGGCGGTGCGGTTGTAGACATGGAGCGCGTGGCCCGCGGCGAGCACGTGGCCGGCCATGGGACCGCCCATGATGCCGAGCCCGATGAAGGCGACGGCGGGCTTTTCGGGGGTGTCGGTCATGTCTTGCCTCGCAGGAGTGAACGCAGATAGGGCGGGCTGAGCGGCTGGCGCTCCGCCACGACGCCGAAGGGCGCGAGCGCGTCGTTGACGGCGCTTGTGAGTGCGCCGATCGCGCCCATCACGCCGCCTTCCGACATGCCCTTGCTGCCGGTGGGCGTGCGGCGGCTCGGGGTGGAGAGCGTCACCACGTCGATGGGCGGGATCTCCACGGCGGTGGCCACCGAATAGTCGGCGAAGCTTCCGGTCAGGTTCTGGCCCTCGGCGTCGTAGACCACTTCCTCCATCAGCGCGCCGGACAGCCCCATGGCCACCGCGCCATGCTGCTGGCCGCGCACGATGGCCGGGTTGAGCACGCGGCCGCAATCCTCCACCACGGTGTGGCGCTCGATGCTTACGCGGCCGGTGCGCACGTCGACCACCACCTCGCAGGCATGGGCGGCGTTGGAATAGGTCATGGGCGGCGGGTCGTAGGCGCGCGTGGCCTCCAGCCCCGGCTCCATGCCCGGCGGCAGGCGGGTGGGATCGAGATGGGCGATCTGGGCGATGGCCGCCAGCGTCAGCTCCGTCGGCCGCCATTCACCGCCCAGGTGCCGCTCCACCCGGCCGGCGCGGAGCCGCAGCTCGTCCGCGGCGTTGAGCGCCAGCAGGGATGCGGCGATGGCCAGCGCCTTTTCACGCACGGAGGTTGCCGCCAGCAGCAGCACCCCGCCGCCGGCCGTGCCGCCGCGGGCGCCGCGGGTGCCCATGCCGTAGGGCGCGACGTCGGTGTCGCCCATGAGCACGCGCACGTTTTCCGGCTCGACGCCGAGGCCCTCGGCCACCACCTGCGCGAACGCGGTCTCGTAGCCGTGGCCCGACCCCATGAGCCCGACCGAGGCGGTGACGCCGCCGGCGGGGTCGACGCGCACCCAGCCCGCCTCGTGGCCCGAGCCGGGGATGGCGGCGGCCTTGTAGAACGCCGAGCCGTAGGTGGTGGGCTCCACCACCGAGCAGATGCCGAGCCCGCGATGGACGCCCCGGGCCCGGTCCGCCGACTGCCGGGCGCGGAAGCCGGCATGGTCGATGCGCGCCAGCAGCGCGTCCAGCGCCGCGCCCGGCGTCACGTCCTCGACGACCTCGCCGGTGGGCATGGTGTGGGGCAGGTCCTCCGGCGCGAGCATGTTGGCGCGGCGCACCTCGATCGGGTCGAGCCCGAGCCTGCGGGCCACCGCCTCGATGGTGCCGTCCATCACCCAGGACGTGATGGCCATGGGCGCGCGCATGGGGCCGGAGCCGCACTTGTTGGTCAGCGCGACCTTCACCTCGTAGGCGTAGTTGCGGATGCGGTAGGGGCCGGTCAGCACCATGGCGACCACGCGGGCGATGTAGTTCGCCGGGTAGAAGCAGTAGGCGCCGAAATCCTCCTCGATCAGCAGCGTCAGCGCCTGGATGCGCCCGTCCGGCGTCACCGCCGCGCGCGTCGTGACGGTCTCCTCGCGGGCGTGGGCGGCGGCGATCAGGTTCTCGGTCCGGTCCTCGCGCCAGCGCACCGGCCGGCCGAGATGGCGGGCGAGCGCCGCCACCGTCAGCTCCTCGCGCATCAGCGCGATCTTCTGGCCGAAGGCGCCGCCGATGTCGGGGCACACCACGCGCACCTGCGATTCCGCCAGGCGCAGCCGGCGCGCGAGCTGCGAGCGCAGCGGGTGCGGCGCCTGGTTGCCGGTATGGAACGTCAGGCGCTCGGCGCCTGCGTCCCAATCCGCGAGGCAGCCGCGGGTCTCCACGGGGACATGGGTCTGCCGGTGCTGGTGGAAGCGCGCTTCCACCACGATCTCCGCCGCCGCGAGGATCGCCTCCGGGTCGCCGGCGGAGAAGGTCTGGTGCGACACGAGGTTGGTGGGCAGCGCCTCGTCCACCAGCGCCGCGCCGTCGGCCAGCGCGGCGGCGTAGCTGGCGACCGCGGGCAGGGGATCGTAGTCGACCTCCACCAGTCCCGCCGCATCTTCCGCCAGGTAGCGGTCGGTGGCGACCACGCAGGCGACCGGATCGCCGATGAAGCGCGCCTTGTCCACGGGGAGCGCGCCGAATTCCACCGGCAGCAGGCCTTCGATGGCCGGCGCCACGCGCTGCGGCAGCGTCCACCGCGCCAGCTCGGCGCCGGTCACCACGGCGACGACGCCCTCCGCCGCCCGCGCGGCGTCGGCGTCGATGCCGCGGATGCGGGCATGGGCGTAGGGGCTCCTGACGAAGCAGGCATGCAGCGCGCCGGGCGACGCGATGTCGTCGAGATAGCGCCCGCGCCCCGTGAGCAGCCGCCGGTCCTCCCGGCGCAGCATGTCGCGGCCGATGATGGCGTTGCCGCTCATTCCGCCGCCGCCCGGCCGAGCCGGCGCGCCGCGGCCGCCGAAAGCACGGCGTCGACGATGTTCTGGTAGCCGGTGCAGCGGCACATGTTGCCCGACAGCGCCTCGCGCACCTCGTCCTCCGACGGGTCGGGATGATCGTCCAGCCAGGCCTCCATGGTGACCACGATGCCGGGCGTGCAGAAGCCGCATTGCAGCCCGTGCGCCTCGTGCAGCGCCTGCTGGACCGGCGACAGCCGGCCGCCGCGGTCGTAGGCCTCGATGGTGGTGACGGCCCGGCCGTCCGCCTGCACCGCATAGATCAGGCAGGAGCGCACCGGCCGGCCGTCCATGAGCACGGTGCAGGCGCCGCAGACGCCGTGCTCGCAGCCCACATGGGTGCCGGTCAGCCCGCACTCCTCGCGCAGCGCGTCCGACAGCAGCCGGCGCGGCTCGACCTCGATGGCCCGGGCCGCGCCGTTGGCGGTGAGCGTCACCCGCATGCGGTCCGCCGGCGCGCTCATCGCGCGGCCCCGGCATCGGCGAGCGCGTCCTCGACCATGGCGGCGAGGATGTCGCGGCGGTAATCGGCCGGCATGCGCGCGGTGTCCTCGATGTCGGCGGCGTCGGCCACCGCGCGCGCGGCGCGGGCGGCCCAGCCGGCGTCGGCGGCATCGAACTCCGGCAGCGCCTCGTCCATGCGCACCGGCACCGGCCCGACCGCGCCGACCGCGATGCGGATCGCGCCCCCCGTCGCCAGCACGGCCACGCCCGCCTCGGCATAGTCTCCCGCGCGGCGGTTGAAGAGGCGGAAGCCCCAGCGGTCGCCGGGCCGCAGGGCCGGAACGCGGACCGCGGTCACGATCTCGGCGGGCTCCAGCACGGTGGTGAAGACGGATTCGAAGAACCCCGACACCGGGATGCGGCGCCCGCCGCCGGGGGAGGCGGCCTCGATCACGGCGTCGAGCACCGTGCAGACCAGCGGAAGCTGGGCCGCGGGGTCGGCATGGGCGAGGCTGCCGCCCAGCGTGCCGCGGTGGCGGATCGCCACATGGCCGATGGTGCCGGCGGCATGGGCGAGGATCGGGCAGCGCCGGCGCACCAGCGGGCTCGCGGCGAGGTCGGCATGGCGCACCAGCGCGCCCAGGACCAGCGTGTCGCCGTCCTCCGCCATGCCGTCCATGCCGGGGATGCGGTTGATGTCCACCAGGTGCTCGGGCTGCGCGAGCCGCATGTTCATCATCGGCGCGAGGCTCTGGCCGCCCGCGATGATCCTTGCGTCGTCATGGGCGGCCAGCGCCGCCAGCGCCCCCTCCAGCGTGGCGGGCGCCTCGTAGGAGAAGCGCGCAGGCTTCATGCGGCCGCCGCGGCGATGTTGGCGCCGCTCGCCTTGTCGAAGATGTGCAGCCGCTCGGGCACCAGCCCGATGCGCAGCCGGTCGCCCTCGCGGTAGCGCGCCTCCTTGCCGACGCGGACATAGAGCTCGGCGTCGTCCAGCTTGAGGCCGAGATAGCGGTCGGAGCCCACGGGCAGCACGCTGTCCACCAGCCCCTCGACGCTGGGCCCGCCGCTGCGCAGCGGATCGACGTCCTCGGGGCGGATGCCGATCACCACCTCGCCCTCGCCGCCCCTGATGCGGGCGCGGGTCGCCGCGTCCAGCGGCAGGTTCACCGTGCCGCTGCGGAAGGACAGCACGCCGCTCTCCTCCGACAGCCGACCGTGGAGGTAGTTGATGGGCGGGCTGCCGAGGAAGGAGGCCACGAACATGTTGGCCGGCCGCTCGTAGATCTCGTCGGGCGAGCCGATCTGCTGCACCACGCCGTCCTTCATCACCACGATGCGGTCGGCCAGCGTCAGCGCCTCCGCCTGGTCGTGGGTGACGTAGACGAAGGTGGTGCCCATGGCGGCGTGCAGGTGCTTGATCTCCGCGCGCATGGAGATGCGCAGCGCCGCGTCCAGGTTGGACAGCGGCTCGTCCATGAGGAACACCGCCGGCTCGCGCACCATGGCGCGCCCCAGCGCGACGCGCTGGCGCTGGCCGCCGGAGAGCTGGCCCGGGCGGCGCTCCATCAGGTGCTCGATCTCCAGCTTGCGGGCGGCGTCGCGCACCCGGCGCTCGATCTCGTCCTTCGCCACCTTCCGCATGCGCAGGCCGAAGGCGATGTTCTCGTAGACGTTCTTGTGCGGGTAGAGCGCGTAGCTCTGGAACACCATGGCGACGTCGCGCCGGTGCGGCGGAAGCTCGGTCACGTCCAGATCGTCGAAAAGCAGCGTGCCGTCGGTCGGCTCCTCCAGACCGGCGATCATGTTGAGCGTGGTGGACTTGCCGCAGCCCGAGGGGCCGAGCAGCACCAGGAACTCGCGGTCCCTGATCTCCAGGTTCAGCGTGTCCACGGCGACGACGCCGCCGGCGTAACGCTTGGTGATGTCCTGGAAGAGAATGCGGGCCATGGGAGCCTCACCCTTTGACGGCGCCGGCGGTCAGGCCGGAGACGATGTAGCGCTGGAACAGGATCGCCAGCACCACCGGCGGCACGATGGCGAGCACGCCGGCGGCGTTGATGAACGAGAACGAGATGGTGAAGTCGGAGGTGAACGACGCCACGATGATGGGAAGCGTCTGCGACGCCGCGGTCTGGGTGAACATCAGCGCCAGCAGGAACTCGTTCCAGCTCGTCAGGAACGCGAACAGCGACAGCGCCACCAGCGACGGCGCCGCCAGCGGCAGGTAGACCCGCGTCAGGGTCTGCAGCCGCGAGCAGCCGTCCACGCGCGCGGCCTTGTCCAGTTCGTCGGGCAGCTGCTCGAAATAGTTGGTCAGGATGAACACCGAGAACGGCACCGTCACCGCCAGGTAGGTGATGATGAGCGAGCCCAGCGAATCCAGCAGGCCCAGATTGCGGATGAACAGGAAGAACGGCACCACCAGCGCGATGTCCGGGATCACGCGCGTGGTCAGGATGGCGTAGACCGACATGCTGCGCCCGCGGAAGCGGATCTTCGCCAGCGCGTAGGCGGCCGGCACCGCCACCAGCAGGTTCAGGATCACCACCGAGACCGAGACGATGAAGCTGTTGCCCATGGCGGGCAGCAGGCTCGACGCGGTGGAGGGGATGAAGCCGCCGCTGGCGGGGTCCGCGCCGCTCCTGGTCTCGTAGGTCACGTCCCGGTCGTCGCCGGCGGAGAAGATCACGCGGAAATTCTCCAGCGTGGGGTTCTCGGGGATCCATTGCGGCGGGATCGACGTGATCTCGGCCTCCTGCTGCACCGAGGAGGACACCAGCCAGGCGACCGGCGCCAGCACGTAGAGCAGGAACATCACCGAGGCGAGGGCGAGCCCGAGGCCGCGCCACAGCGAGATGCCGCGGCGGCGGGGGCGCGAGGTTGACGCTGCGGCCATGTCAGATCCTCCGCCCGAGGGTGCGGATCACGACATAGGCCAGCGCCAGCGTCGCGATGGCGAGAATGTAGGACATGGCCGCGCCGGTGCCGAAGGACAGGTTGCGGAAGGTCTCCACATAGATGCGCCAGGCGACCACGTGGCTCGCATCCGCCGGCCCGCCCTCGGTCAGGATGAAGAACAGGTCGAAATGGCGGATCGCCATCATGCTCTCGTAGAGGATCACGAGCATGAATCCCGGCTTCAGCGCCGGCAGCGTGACGTGGAAGAAGCGCCGCAGCGCGTTGGCGCCGTCGACCTTGGCGGCGGCGTAGAGGTCGGCGGGGATCGCCTTCATGGTGACCAGCAGCAGGATGGTCGCCAGCGGCACCTCCTTCCAGACGAAGGCGTTGGCGATCAGCGCCAGCGTCTTGTCGGCGTCGCCGAGCCAGACCATGTAGCGGTCGATGAAATCCAGCTGGTAGAGGATGCCGTTCAGCGCGCCGTAGTTGGAATCGTAGATCCACTTCCACATCAGCGCATTGGCGACATATGGGATCGCCCAGGGGATCAGCAGGATCGCGCTCAGGAACTTGCGGCCGGGGAACTCCTCGTTGAGCAGCAGCGCCATCAGCAGCGCGATCACCGAGATCGCCGCGACCGACATGACCGAGAAGCTGACGGTCTTCAGCACCGCGTCCCAGAAATGCGGGTCGGCCAGCACGCGGACATAGTTGTCGAGCCCGACGAAGGGCACCCGGTTCGGGCGCGTCAGCTTCAGGTCGAACAGGCTGACATAGAACGAATAGACGATGGGGAACACGGCGACCGCGAACAGCACCGCGGCCACCGGCGCCAGCAGCAGGAAGGCGCTGCGGTCGTCATGGCTCAGGAAGGACTTGCCGCGTCGGGCGAGGCTTGGTGCGGTCACGTCTCAGGATATCCCGTGGATCGGTCGCGGCGCGACGGGCCGGCGATGCGGCCCGGCGTCCCGCCCGCCGCGCGCCATGGCGCGCAGCGGACGGGCGCTGGGCCCGAGGCGAGAGGGGGCTGGCCTCAGGCTTCCTTCTTCAGCTCGTTCCACTTGTCGGCGGAGGTCTTGAGGGCCTCCTCGGCGGTGGCGCGGCCGAGCACCGCCTGCTGCCAGGCGCTGCCGTTGACGTCGTTCCACTCGCCGAACCACGGCGTGATGACGTCCTTCTTGCGGGCGAGGTTCTGCTGCTCGGCGATCAGGTCGACCTCGCCGAACTCGTCATAGCCGGCGCGGATCTCCGGATCCTCGAACAGCGACTTGACGCCGAAGCCGAGGCCGAGATCCTTGAACAGCATCTTCTGGATCACGTAGTCGTCGCCGGCCTTGCCCCCGAACCATTCGATGGCCTTGACGGTGGCCTCGGCGCGGGCGTCGTTCTCCTGCGCGCGCGGGGTCATGCCGTAGAAGCGCATCCAGCCGACGGTGGCGTGCGAGCCGCCGTCGCCGGCGGGCATCAGCGCCTGCCTGATCTTGCCGGCGGCCGGGCTCTGGGCCGGGTCGTTCAGCATGCGCAGCCGGTATTTCGGGATCAGCGCGAAGGCGTGCTGGCCCGCGCCGAACGACTTCAGCCCGGCCAGCTCGCCGGTCTCGACGCAGGAGCCCGGCAGGATGCCGCTTTCCACCGCGGCGCGCAGCCACTTCAGGGTGGAGACGGCGCCGCCCTGCGGGTCGGCCATGACGGCGTCGCCATTGTCGTCGGTGAAGCGGCCGCCATTGGAGAACACCATGGCCGAGAGGAACTCGATCAGCCAGCTCTCCTGGGCCAGCGCGATCATCAGCGGGGCGTCGGCGATGCCCTTGTCCTTGATGATGCGGGCCTGGTCGGTCACCTCGGCCCAGCTCTTGGGCGGGGCGGCGATGCCGGCCTTCTCCAGCATCTCTGCGTTGTACAGGAAGGCCATGTAGTCGTTGTAGTAGGTCAGGCCGTACTGCTTGCCGCCATACGTCATGGAGTCGATGCAGAACTCGTCGGTGTCGGCATTGTACTTCATGAGCTGCTCGTACTCGTCGACCGGGGCGAGCCAGCCGGCCTCGGCCCATTCCGGCAGCCAGGTGTCGGCGACCCACAGCATGTCGACCGGCGCGCCGCCGATGAACTTGGTGATGGTGCTCTCGCGATACTGCGCCCAGGGGGCGTTCGAGTAGGCGATGGAGATGCCGGGATTGGCCGCCTCGAAGGCGGCGATGTGGGCCTTCACATTGTCCACCGCGGCGGACCAGGTGGCGAAGTTGACGGTCTCGGCGGCGAGGCCGCGGCCGGGGAAGGTCAGGCCGGCGGCGCCGGCGAGGGCGGCGGCCGAGGTGCCCTGGATGAAGGCGCGGCGGTTGAGGATGAACGGCTTCGTCACGGCGGAAGTCCCCTCTGTTCGGTTGACGGGCCCGGCGCGCCTCGCGCGCCGGCGATGCAGGCGTGAACAGTTGGGACCGCACTGTAGCCGCATTGCGGTAAGTCGTAAATTGACGATTTAGATTTCCTGGACGGCGCCGGCCGATTGTCGAGACCGTGTCTCGAGCGCGCGGGCGGCGGCGCAGGCGGCAGGGAAACCGTTGAGGAACGAGGCGATGTGCAGCGACATGATCTCGCCCGGATCGAGGTCGCGGCTGGCGCCGTAGAGATAGCGCCGGATGGCGAAGTGCGACACCGCGCCGTGCAGGATCCAGCCGATCTCGTGGACGTAGTGGTCGTCGCGGGGCAGCTCGACCCGCAGCTCGGCGGCCGCCTCCTCGACGATGGTGACGAGCATCTGCTTGATGATCGCCTGGATGTAGTTGGGCGCCATCTCGACCTCGCCCAGCGAGGAATATAGGAACAGCCTCAGCCACTTGCGGGTGAGGACGGTCTCGAAATAGTCGTCGTAGAAGCCGTTGAGCCGGCGCTCCAGCGGCGTCGAGCGGTCCTTGAGCTGGGCGAGCCAGACCGCCTTGAAGGGCGACAGGATCGCCTCGTCATAGACCGCCGACAAGAGCGCGGCCTTGGAGGGGAAATAGCGATACAGCAGCCGCTGCGCCACGCCGCATGCATCCGCCAGCGCCCGGGTCTGCGCGGTCAGTCCGTACTCGGCGAAGAACTCGGTGGCGCGCTCGAGGATCTGCGCGCGCCGCTCGGCCGCCCTCAGGCGCGGCACCGGAGTCTTGGACTCTGTCGCGACCGCCGGCCGCCCCGCGCGTCCGCTGAGGAGCTTGGAGCGGGCCCTCATCCGATTGTCCTCCCGGGATCCGATCTTGCATTAAGTCGTCGGTTGACGGCAAATTCGAAATCGAGCCTCGTCTTCGGGGATGTTATGACCCAGGCGGCGCGAAAGATCGATGGCCCCGGAGGTGCGACGATGATCTACGAGATGCGGACCTATCAGGTCTCGCCCGGCAAGGCGCCGGAGTTCCTGAAGATGTACGAGGCGGACGGGCTGCCGCTGATCGGCAAGTATGCCAAGCTCGTCGGCTGCTGGGTCAAGGAGACCGGGGTGCTGAACTCGGTCGTGTTCCTGTGGGCCTATGACGATCTCGGCCACCGCACCTCGCAGCGCGCCAAGCTCGGCCAGGACGCGGAGTGGCAGGCCTTCGTGCCGCGCATGCTGCCGTATCTGGTGCACCAGGAGAGCGTGTTCATGACGCCTGCCGCGTTCTCGCCGGCGCGTTAGTCAGCCCAGGCGCGCGCGCCGCATGGTCGGCGCGCCGTCGGCGGCGGGCTGGTAGAAGCGGCGGTAGCGCTGGAGCGCATCCGACAGTGCGTCGATGTCGCCGGCCTTGGTGATCTCGAAGGCGTCGAACCCCGCCCGCGCCATCAGCAGGAACTGGTCGCGCAGGACATTGCCGGTCGCCCGCAGCTCGCCGGTCCAGCCCAACTGCTCGCGCAACTGCCGCGCCTGTGTGTAGGCGCGGCCGTCCTTGAAGGTCGGGAACACGAGCGCCACCAGCGCCAGCCCGTGCAGGTACGGCGCCAGTTCGGCGACCGGCCTGTCGTTGGGCCAGACCACGCCGAGCGGGGCGGTGCGGCCCGCCGCAACCCCCGCATTCGCCAGCAGGCGCGCGCCGTCGACGAGCGCCGCCCTGTCGGCTGGCACGGGCTCGTCGCCGAGGATGCGGGCATACGGATCGTCGATCCGCCGGCCGTGCTTAATGAGCGGCATAGGCGCGGTCCTTGAATGGCGCGACGCCGAGCCGCTTCACCGTTTCCACGAAGATCTCGTCGCGACCCTGCCGGAGTTCCAGGTAGGTCTCGACCACGCGCTCCACCACATCCACCACCTCGGCCTCCGGGACGGCCGGCCCGAGAAGCTCGCCCAGCGCGGCGTCCTCGTCGGCCTTTCCGCCCAGCGTCATCTGGTAGAACTCCTCGCCGTTCTTCTCCACGCCGAGGATGCCGATATGGCCGATATGGTGGTGGCCGCAGGCATTGATGCAGCCGGAGATGTTGACGTGGAGCCGGCCGACGTCGTTGGCCCGGTCGAGGTCGGCGAAGCGCTGGGTGATGGCCTGCGCCACGGGGATCGAGCGGGTGTTGGCGAGGCTGCAATAGTCGAGCCCCGGGCAGGCGATGATGTCGGTCACCAGGTTGACGTTGGGCGTCGCGGCGCCGATGGCGTCCAGCGCCCGCCACAGCTCCGGCAGATCCTTCTGGCGGACATGCGGCAGGCACAAATTCTGCTCGTGGCCCACGCGCACCTCGCCGGAGGCGTAGCGGTCGGCGAGGTCGGCGATGGCGTCCATCTGGTCCGCGGTCGCATCCCCCGGAGGGCCGCCCACGGGCTTCAGCGACACGGTGACGATGGCGTAGCCCGGCACCTTGTGGCGGTGGACGGAATTGGCGTGCCAGCGTGCGAAGGCGGGGTCCATCAGCGCCACCACAAGCTCCGGAGGCGCGTCCTTCAGCGTCTCGAAAACGGGATAGACGAAGCGCGAGCGGATGTCGGCCACGGTCGCCGCGTCCAGCCGCAGCGCGCCGTCGCGGATCGCCTGCCACTCGGCCTCGACGCGCCGGCCGAACTCGTCCGCGCCGATCTCGTGGACCAGGATCTTGATGCGCGCCTTGTAGATGTTGTCGCGCCGGCCCTCGGCGTTGTAGCAGCGCAGGATCGCCTCCAGATAGGTCAGCAGATCGTCCACGGGCAGGAACTCGCGGATCACCTTGCCCACGAACGGCGTGCGGCCGAGGCCGCCGCCGACGGCGACCCGGAAGCCTGGCCGGCCGTCGGCGTCGCGCAGCATCCTCAGCCCGATGTCATGGACCATCACCGCCGCCCGGTCCTCGTCGGCGGCGGAGACCGCGATCTTGAACTTGCGCGGCAGGTAGGTGAATTCCGGGTGCAGCGTCGACCACTGCCGGATGATCTCGGCCCACACGCGCGGGTCGTCGACCTCGCCCGGAACCGCGCCGGCCCACTGGTCGGTGGTGGTGTTGCGGATGCAGTTGCCGGAGGTCTGGATGCCGTGGATGCCGACGAAGGCGAGTTCCGCCATGGCGTCGGGCAGTTCCTCAAGCTTGATCCAGTTGAACTGGATGTTCTGGCGGGTGGTGAAGTGCCCGTAGCCCCGGTCGTAGCGCCGGGCCACATGGGCGAGCATGCGCAGCTGCGGCGTCGAAAGCGTCCCGTAGGGAATGGCGATCCTGAGCATGTAGGCGTGGAGCTGAAGGTAGACGCCGTTCATGAGACGAAGCGGCTTGAACTCGTCCTCGCTCAGCGCGCCGGACAGGCGGCGGCCCACCTGGTCGCGGAACTCGGCGACGCGGTCGCCGAGGAAGGCATGGTCGAACTCGTCATAGACATACATGAACGGAAATCCTTACGCCGCGCCGGGGAGCGCGAATGTCGGGCCCTCGCTGCGGATGCGCTCGCGCAGGTCGAAGGGACGTGCACGACCCTGGGCGTCGGGAGCGACGCGGGCGACATAGGGGCCGACGGCCAGGTCGCTGTCGGCTTCGGCGGCGCGAAGCAGCGCAAGCGCGCCGTCGGGGTCGGTCGCGACGGCGGCGTCCGCCATGCGCTCTGACCACTCTTCATGCGCCGTGAGCCAGATGACGGCGCCGTCGCCCAGCCGGTTGGCCGTGATGGAGACGGGACCCTTGATCTTCAGCTTCTTCTGCTGCGGGGCGGTCATGGCGTCCTCTAGCCTGCGAGCGCGACGTCGGCGCGCGCCAGCGCCTGTTCGCGCCACGGGTCGGAAAGGGCGGTCGCCTCGCCGATCACGAGAAGTGCCGGGCCGTCGCCGGCGCGCGCCGCCAGTGCGGCGAGTTCGTCGAGGCGGCCGGTGAGGGCGGTGGCGTCCGGGCGGGTGCCGTTGGAGATGACGGCTGCTGGCGTGGACGTGTCGCGACCGGCGGCGATCAGTCCGCGGGAGACGGCGCCGGCGGCGTCGCGGCCCATATAGACCACCACCGTGGTGTCGGCGCGCCCGAGCCCGGACCAGTCGGCATCGGAGCCGTCCGCGCGGCTCGCCGTGACCAGCGCGATGCGGCTCGCGACCCCGCGATGGGACAGCGGAAGGCCGGTCTGTGCGGCGCAGCCGAACGCGGCCGAGATGCCGGGGACAATGGCGGTTTCGATGCCCTCGGCGCGCAGGTGCTCGAGCTCCTCGCCGCCACGGCCGAACACGAACGGGTCGCCGCC
>JAEWEX010000181.1 GCA_023389135.1 Pseudomonadota bacterium
CTCTGGTTCCCCCAGCTTGCGGTGCCGGTCGGGTTCGCGCTGCTGGCGCTGGAGTTCCTGGCGCGGCTCGCGGTCCGCTTGGGGCTGGTGGAGCGGCCGCTGAGGGCCACCGACGACTTCGCGCCCCACGCCGGTTGAGGAGCGCCAGCCCGTGACCATCCTGCTCCTCCTGGTGCTCCTGATCCTGGTCCTCCTCTCCGGCATTCCGGTGGCCATCGGTCTTGCCCTCGTCGGCGTCGCCGCCGGCTACTGGCTGGAGGGGCCGTCGGCCTTCATCGGCGTGCCGCAGATCTTCTACTCGTCGACCCACTCATTCCTGATCACCGCCATCCCGATGTTCGTGATGATGAGCGAGATCCTGCGCCGGGCGGGGGTGACGGAAATCCTGTTCGAGACCGTGACGCGCTGGCTCGGCCACCTGCCCGGCGGGCTCGCCGTGTCGACAGTTGTCACCAGCGCCATCGGCGCCAGCATCACCGGAAGCTCCGTGGCCAACGCGGCGACCATGACCATGGTGGCGGTGCCGCCCATGATGGCGCGCGGGTACGAGCGCAAGTTCACCTATGGGCTGATCGCGGCTTCCGGCACGCTCGGCATCCTGATCCCGCCCTCGATCCCGCTGCTGCTGTTCGCCGCGATCACCGACGTCTCGGTGGGCCGGCTGTTCGCGGCCGGGCTGATCCCCGGCCTGCTGCTGACGGCGGTCCTGGTCGCCTATGTCATCGTCATCTCTCTCCGGGGGCGGGTGTACACCCCGATCCCCAGGGCGTCCTGGGGCGAGCGCTGGCAGCAGACCCGCAAGGCGGTCTGGGCGCTGATCCTGCCGGTCATCGTCATCGGCGGCATCTACACCGGCGCCTTCACGGCGACGGAGGCCGCCGGCGTCGGCGTGCTCTACGCCACGGTCCTGGCGCTGGCGGTGTACCGGACGCTGTCCATCCGCGACTTCGGCCCGATCCTGATGTCGAGCCTGGAGACCACCTGCATGATCCTGCTGCTCATGGGCGGCGCAACCGTGCTCGGCCATGCGGTCACGACGCTGCAGATCAGCCAGGAGATGCTGGCGCTGATCCAGGAATTCGAGCTGTCGCCGTGGATGTTCGTGCTGGCGGTGATGATCCTGCTGTTCTTCCTCGGGATGATCCTCGAGGTCGTGTCGATCATCTTCATCCTGCTGCCGGTGCTCTATCCCATCCTGACGGCGCTGGAGATCGACCCGGTGTGGTTCGCGATCCTGTTCGTCGTCAACATGGAGATCGCGCTGATCACTCCGCCCGTGGGCATGATCCTCTATGTGATCACCGGCATCGTGAACCGGCCCATCGCCGAGGTGATCCGCGGGGCGGCGCCCTATGTCGCGATCCTGATCCTCTTCCTGCTGTTCCTGATGGCCGCGCCGCAGGTTTCGACCTGGCTGCCGGGCCTCATCTACTGACCGCCTTACAGACATCACGAAAACCGGAGTTCCACCGATGCGCGACAAGACCAGGTTCCAGGCCGATGCCCTGAAGGCGATGCAGGCAGCGGCGCACGAGGCGGCGGGAGCCCCCGGCCCCGAGGAGGCGATCTCCGCCATCACCCGGGCCGAGCACGAACTGCTCGGCGACCGCGACGCCTGGCGCCGGCCGGGCGCGCTGCTGGAGGGCGAGAAGGACCAGTATGCCAGCGGCGGCCTGTTCCTGCTGCCGGGCGGCGACCGCCATGTCCTGATCGGGCCGCACAATTACGGCCCGGAGCAGACCCACATGGTGTTCTCGTCCGAGCTCGGGCACCCCGGTGTGGTGGTCAAGACCAGGCAGCCGCTGATGCTCGAGAACACCGACGAGCACAAGTCGTTCGTCAAGATCCTGGCAACATTCCGCGCCGGCTCGGTGGTGTTCTGCCCTGTCATCTGGAAAGGCGAGTTCCACGGCCTCCTGGCCTGCGCCGCCCAGGCCCGCGGCGCCATGAGCGCCGACGACCTGGAGGTTCACCGCGGCTTCGCCGACCTCGCCGCCGCCGCCTGGGTCGCCCATGGCGGACCGCAATTCGTGAAGCAGTTCGCCTGAGGACCGGCGCGGCGGGGAGGGCGGTCATGACGGATCGGCCGGATCTGGTGATCAGGGGCGGCCGGCTCCTCGCCGGTCCCGGCCGGCCGCCCGCGCCGGCCGACATCATGGTGAGCGGCGACACCATCGCCGCCATCGCCGCGCCCGGAACGCCCGCCCCCGACGACGCCCGCACCATCGACGCCACCGACCGGCTGATCCATGCCGGGCTGATCTGCGGCCACACCCACGGCAACACCACCTTCGGCAAGGGCCAGGGCGACCGCTGGACGCTGGAGCTGCTTCAGACCGCCGGTCCGTGGCTGGGCAGCAGCGGCAAGGGGTTCACGCTGGAGGAGCGCTACCTGCTCGCCCAGGTGGGCGCGCTGGAAATGCTCATGAAGGGGTGCACCTCGTGCTTCGACATGAACGCCGAGTTCCCCGCGCCCAGCGTGGCGGGCATGCAAGCCGTCGCGCAGGCCTATCTCGATGCCGGCATGCGCGCGGTGATCGCGCCGATGCTGGCCGAATACACGCTGTTCGAGGCCGTACCCGGGCTCATGGATGCGTTTCCCGAGGATCTGCGCCGCCAGGTCGGCGGGGTCAGGCTCGGTTCCGGCGAGGCGTCGCTGGACGGCATGCGCGCGGTCCTCGCCGACTGGCCGTTCGACACCGACCGCGTGCGGCTCGCCATGGCGCCGACGATCCCGCACTACTGCAGCGACGGCTTCATGCAGGCCTGTGCGCGGCTCGCGCGCGAGCACGGCCTGATGATCCAGAGCCATGTGGAGGAATCGCGTCTCCAGGCGGTCGCCTCCCATCGCATCTACGGCCGCACCCAGGTCGCCCACATGGACGCGCTCGGCGTGCTGGGCCCCGATTTCGTGGCCGGGCACGGGGTATGGCTGGACGACGACGACATGCGCCGGCTCGCCGACCGGGGCGCCTCCATCGTCATCAATCCCGGCAGCAACATGCGGCTCGGCAACGGCCTGCCCGACAGCCGGCGCATGCTCGACTTCTCCATCAACCTCGCCATCGGCACCGACGGCGCCCACTGTTCCGACAACCTCAACATGTACGAGGCCATGCGCACGGCGTCGCGCGGTTCGCGCGTGCAGTCGCTGGACACCGAACGCTGGCTGTCGACGGCAGAGGTTATGCGGGCCGCGACCGAGGGCAGCGCGCAGGCGCTGGGGCTTGCCGGCAAGGTCGGCCGGCTGGAGCCCGGCTACAAGGCCGATCTCGTGCTGCTCCGTCTGGACCATGTCAACTGGATGCCGCTGAACGACGCCACCAACCAGCTCGTCCATGCCGAGGACGGCACCGGCGTCGATACGGTCATGGTCGGCGGCCGGGTTGTGGTCGCCGACCGCCGTCCGGTGGGGGTCGACATGACGGCGCTGATGCACAGGGTCGAGGCCGCCCGCGCGCGGATCGCCGAGATGAACCGTCCCGTACGGGCGCTGACCGAGCGGCTCGCCGTGGTGGTCAACGCCTTCTGCCCCAACCTGGCGCGCGAGCCCTACCACGTCTGCCGCATGTGCGGGGACTGATGCGGGGGACCGGATGAACCGCATCGTGCTGCGCAACTGCCGCGCCCTCGTCGGCCCCGACGCGACGTTGTCGCCGCCGGTGGACATCGTCATCGAGGGCAGCCGCATCCGGGCGCTCGCTCCGGCGGGCGCCGCGGCCGGCGGGCGCATCATCGACGCAGAAGGCGGGCTGGCGGTGCCGGGGCTCGTCAACGGCCATTTCCATTCCGGCGAGCACTTCCACAAGGGCTGCTTCGAGAACCTCCCGCTGGAGGTGCTGATCGGCTTCGTCCGGCTGCCGCGGCCGGTGCCGCTGACGCCGCGGCAGGTCTATCTGCGCACCATGATCGGCGCCATCGAGGCGTTGCGGACCGGCACCACCACGGTGGTGGACGACCTCAACCAGGACCTGACGCCGGACCTGCGCGCCGCCGTGTTCCAGGCCTACGAAGACAGCGGCATCCGCGCCCTCGTGGGATCCGCCATGACAGACGTGCCCTACTACGCCTCGGTGCCGTTCCTGGAGGAGGAGTTCGACGCCGAGCTGCTCGCCGAATTGCGCTCGGGCCCGCCGCTGCGGCCGCGCGCGTTCCTCGACACTGCGCGAGACCTGGCCCGCACCCGCCACCCGCGCGACGCCCGCGTCGGCTACATCCTCGCCCCCTCGGCGCCGCAACGCTGCACCGATGCCTTCCTGCGGGAGACCCGCGCGCTCGCCGACGAGTTCGACCTTCCCGTGATGATCCACGTCCAGGAATCCCGGCTCCAGGTCGTGCACGGCCGCATGCTCTACGGCGAGACCATGATCGAGCATCTCGGCCGCATCGACTTCCTCGGTCCCGACACGACGCTGATCCATGCCGTCTGGCTCACCCCGCGCGAGATCGACCTGATCGCGCGCACCGGCACAACCGTGCAGCACAACCCTCTCAGCAACATGCGGCTCGGCTCCGGGCTCGCCCCGGTGCGGGCGCTGCTGGACGCGGGCGTGAATGTGAGCATGGGCAGCGACGGCTGCGGCTCCACCGACACCGTCAACATGATGGCGGTGCTGGCGGCGGCGGCCGCTGCCGGAAAGCTCCGCGGCGACGATGCCGCCGGCTGGCCGACCGCCGCCGAGATGTGGCGCGCGGGGACGGCGGGAGGGGCGCTGGCGCTGGGACTGGAGGACGAGATCGGCGCCATCGCGCCGGGCATGCGCGCCGACATCGTGGTCCACCGCACCGACCGCATTCCGTTCGTGCCGCTGGGCGATGCCGTGCGCCAGTTGGTCCATGCGAGCTACGGGTCGGGCATCGAGACCGTTATCGTCGACGGCGAGCCGGTGATGGTGTCCGGCCGGCTGACCCGGATCGACGAGGCGGCCGTTCTCGGCGAGATCACGGAGGCGCGGGCGGAGCTTGCGGAGGCGTTTGCGG
>JAEWEX010000398.1 GCA_023389135.1 Pseudomonadota bacterium
CGCGAAGGCGCGAGATCGGGACGGCGGCGCTTGCGGCCTACGCCCTGCCGGCGCTGCCGCTCGCGGTCCTGACGCTGCCGCTCTACATCGTCGTTCCCGCCTTCTATGCGGAGGGGCTGGGCCTGCCCATCGCCGCGGTCGGGGCGGTGCTGCTGGCGGTGCGCCTCATAGACGCCGTCAGCGATCCGCTCGCGGGCCATCTCGCCGACCGCACCCGCAGCCGGTTCGGCCGCCGTCGCGTGTGGGTGGCGCTGGCCGCCCCCGCTACCGCGCTGACCGCCTGGATGGTGTTCGTGCCGCCGGCCGATGCGGGACTTGCGCATCTGGCGGCTTGGGGCGCGGCGCTGTCGCTGGCCTCGACGGCGGCTCTCGTGCCCTACAACGCCTGGGGTGCGGAGCTTTCCACCAGCTATGGCGGCCGCACCCGCATCGCCGTAACGCGCGAGGCGGTGGTGCTGGCGGGAACCATGCTGGCGCTGTCGCTGCAGGCGATCATGCCGGCGCTGGGCTATGCCACCACGCGCGAGATCCTGGTCGGCTATGCGGTGATCGTGGCCGTCGGCCTCCCGCTGGCGACTGCGGCCGCGGTGATGGTGGCGCCCGAGCCGGTGGACCGGTCGCGAACCCGCATCGACTTTCGCGCCGGCCTCGGCCACATGGCGGCGAACCGGCCGTTCGTGCGGCTCGTGGCCTCGTTCCTCGTCAACGGCTTCGCCAACGGCCTGCCGGCGACGCTGTTCCTGTTCTATGTCGGCCGCAAGCTGGAGGATCCCGGAATGGCCGGGATGCTGCTGCTTGCCTACTTTTCCTGCGGGCTTGCCGCCGTCCCCGTCTGGTTCCTGCTGGCGCGCCGGTTCTCCAAGCACCGCGTCTGGTGCTGGGCGATGCTCGCCAGCGTCGCTGCGTTCGCGCCGGCGCCGTTCCTGGGGCCCGGCGACACCTGGATCTTCGCCGGCGTGTGCATCGCGACCGGCCTGTGCGTCGGCGCGGACCTGACGCTGCCGGCGGCCATCCAGGCCGACGTCATCGATGTGGACACCGCGGTCTCGGGCGAGCAGCGCTCGGGCCTCTACCTTGCCGTCTGGGGCCTCGCCACCAAGCTTGCGCTTGCGCTCGCCGTGGGCGTCGCCTTCCCCGTGCTGGGTGCGGCCGGCTTCGATCCGGCGGGAGGCGCCTCCACGGCCGCCGGGCTCGCGACGCTCGGCCTGCTCTATGGCGGCGCGCCGATCCTGCTCAAGCTCGCAGCCATCGCCATGATGTGGAATTTCCCGCTGGACGAGGCGGCGCAGCGCGGGCTCGAGAACCGGATCGGCTGACGACCGGCGGCAGTCGCTAGGCCTGCTTGCGGTTCCAGCCGGTCGAGCGCGCGACCATGGCGAAATAGGCGCGATACGGCAGCATCTGCAACAGCTTGAGCTGGTATGTGAAGCGCCGTGGGAAGGTGATCTCGAAGGCGTCGGTGGCCAGCCCCGCCTCGATCCGCGCCGCCGCATCCTCCACCTTCATGAGATGCGGCATGGGGAACGGATTGTCGTCCGTGGCGGGCGTCTCGACGAAGCCGGGGCACACCACCTGGATCGTGACGCCATAGCGGTCCAGATCGAATTTGAGGCTCTCGGCAAGATTGATCAGCCCGGCCTTGGTCGCCCCATAGGCGGCGGAGGTCGGCAGCCCGCCATAGCCGGCGACCGAGGCGACCACCGCGATGCGGCCGGAGCGGCGCGCGATCATGCGCGGAAGCAGGGGCGCGAGACCGTTGACGGCGCCCATCAGGTTGACGTCGAAACTCTTGCGGAAGATGGCCGCGTCGAATGTCTCCGCCGTCACCGGCAGGTAGACCCCGGCATTGAGCACCGCCTGGACGATCGGGCCGGCCTGCGCCTCGATGCCATCGACGGCGGCCGACATGGCGGCGGCGTCGGTCACGTCCGCGGCGAACGGCAGGATCGCGCCGGCCGGCGCCTGCGCCGCGAGCTCGTGAAGCTCGCCGGCCCGCCGCGCCGTCACCGCCACGGTCCAGCCCGAGGCCGCCATGCGCAGGGCAAGCGCACGGCCTATGCCGGAACTGGCGCCCGTGATCCAGGCCACCCGGCGCATCGGTGCGGTGGTCACGTCAATGCCCGTCAGCGGCCGAACAGCCGGCCCAGCAAGCCGCCGATCGGCCCCGTCAGCCGCACCGGCGCCTCGGTGACCGCGAAGCAGATGCAGTCCTCGTCCTTGTCCGCGATCGGCCGGTGGTCCACCGCCTCGTCGGCGATGACGATGTCGCCGCGCCGATAATGGCCCGTGACGTCGGAGAAGCCGCCCTTGAGCACCAGCGTGACCTCCCGCCCCTCATGGGTATGGGTCGGCATGGCCTGGCCGGGCCGCACCCAGATCAGGCTGACCTCGCCGTCATCGTCGTCCTGGATGCGGTATTCCTTGAGGCCCGGAAGCAGGGTCCGCCAGGGCACACGTGCGATGTCGGCGCCGACGAACCGCCGCAGCGAGCGCGGCATCAGCGTGTCCTCGGGGTCACCCTCGCCGGCCGGCGCCGCATCGACCATGTCGAAGATCGCGGCCAGCCGCGCGTCGCGCCCGCTGACCGGCACCGGGTCGCCCTCCTCCACGGCGAGCCCCGCCACCTCCTCGAGGGCCGCCACGAAGCGGCGATTTTCCGGCTTGAGCGTCAGGTGCGCGTCGACCAGGGCGGCGAGCGCAGGGCTGGCCTTGCCGGAGGCGTAGTCCGCAAACAGAAGATCGCGCTCGCCCTGCATGTCGAAGTCCGGACCCACCGTATTGTTCTTCAATTCCGCTTTCTCCTTGGGGCCGCCCCGCAGCAGCCCGTGCACTGATACGAATGGTTCCGTGCGCCGGATCACACGGCCGTGACGCGCGGATTCAGGCTTTTCACGGCAGGCCCGCATCCTTAGGGTGCCGGCTTTCCCAGTCATCAACAGTCAGCGCTAGAACCGACCATGGATACCCGCAAGGACCTGCTCGACGCCATCGGCGGCACGCCCCTTATCCGCCTGCGCAAGGCGTCCGAGATTACCGGCTGCACCATTCTCGGCAAGGCCGAGTTCCTCAATCCCGGCCAATCCGTCAAGGACCGCGCCGCGCTGTTCATCATCCGCGACGCCCTGGCCAACGGATCGCTCAAGCCGGGCGGCACCGTCGTCGAGGGCACCGCAGGCAATACCGGGATAGGGCTGGCGCTGGTCGGCAATGCGCTGGGACTGAAGACGGTCATCGTCATCCCCGAGACCCAGAGCCAGGAGAAGAAGGACATGCTGCGGCTCGCCGGCGCGGAGCTGATCGAGGTGCCGGCCGTCCCCTACCGCGATCCCAACAACTACGTGAAGGTCTCCGGCCGCCTCGCGGAGCGGCTGGCGAGGGAAGACCCCAACGGCGCCATCTGGGCGAACCAGTTCGACAACGTCGCAAACCGTCAGGGCCACAT
>JAEWEX010000276.1 GCA_023389135.1 Pseudomonadota bacterium
CTCGGCCAGTTCCTGGCCACGCGACCGGACGTGGTGGGCGTGGCCGTCGCCCGCGACCTGGAGCACCTGCAGGACCGCATGGCCCCGTTCGGCATGGAGGAGGCGCGCCGCGTGATCGCGGCCAGCCTCGGCGGTCCGACCGAGCAGTTCTTTGTGAGGTTCGAGCCGCCGCTCGCCGCCGCCTCCATCGCCCAGGTCCACCGGGCGGGCGTCGCCATGGACGGCGAGGAGCGCGCCGTGGCGGTCAAGGTCACGCGGCCGGGCGTCGCGCGGCGCTTCCGGCGCGACCTGGAGACCATGGCCTTCGCCGCTCGCATGGCGGAGCGGCTGCTGCCGGCTTCGCGGCGGCTGAGGCCCGTGGCGGTGGTGGGCGAGCTTGCCCGCTCCGTCACCATGGAGCTCGATCTCCGGCTGGAGGCGGCCGCGCTTTCGGAGATGCGGGAGAACACGCGGCTCGATCCCGGCTTCCGCGTGCCGGCGGTGGACTGGGAGCGCACCGCGCGCGACGTGCTGACGCTGGACTGGGTCGACGGCACCTCCATGGCCGACCTTGCGGGCCTCGACGCCGCAGGCCACGACCGCGCGGCGCTCGCCACCATCCTGATCCAGTCCTTCCTCAAGCAGGCCATCGTCGACGGCCTGTTCCACGCCGACATGCACCCCGGCAACCTGTTCGTGGACGCCTCGGGCGCCATCGTGGCGGTGGACCTGGGCATCGTCGGGCGGCTCGGCCCCAAGGAGCAGCGGTTCCTGGCGGAGATCCTCTATGGCTTCATCGTCCGCGACTATCGCCGGGTGGCGCGGGTGCATTTCGAGGCGGGCTATGTGCCCGACACCCAGTCGGTGGAGGACTTCGCCCAGGCGATCCGCGCCATCGGCGAGCCGATCCACAACCGCACCGCCTCCGAGATTTCCATGGCGCGGCTCCTCACCCAGCTGTTCGAGGTGACCGAGATGTTCCAGATGGCGACCCGCACCGAACTCGTCCTGCTGCAGAAGACCATGGTGGTCGTGGAAGGCGTGGCGCGCTCGCTGGATCCCCGCCTCAACATCTGGTCCACGGCCGAGCCTGTGGTGCGGGCCTTCCTGGAGCGGGCGCTGGGGCCCATCGGCGCGCTGGAAGGCGCGGTGCAGGGCACGGCGCGGCTGGGCCGGACGCTGGCCGACCTGCCCGGCATCATCGATCGCGCCGAGCACCTGGCGGTCCGCCTGGAAGAGGCGGTCACCCGCGGATTCCCGCTTGCGCCGGAAAGCGTTGAGGCCATCGGCCGCGCGGAGGCGCGCCGCGCGCGCTGGGGCAATCTCGCCATGTGGATCGCGGCCGCGGCGCTGGTGGTGATCGCGGCGTCGGCGATCAGGTGATTGCATTGATTGCAATGCGGGCGGGCCCTATATCTGCCGTGGATGACTGGAGGTTGCCATGGGCAGTCTGACCATCCGGCGGCTCGACGACGCGGTGAAGCGCCGGCTGCGGCTTCGCGCCGCGAGCCATGGCCGTTCCATGGAGGAGGAGGCGCGACAGCTGCTGTCGGAGGCGCTGGAGGGTCCGGTGGCGTCGGAGCACGGGCTCGGCACCGCCATTCACGGGCGGTTCGCAGCTCTGGGCGGCGTCGATCTGGACCTACCGCAGCGCGAACGGATGCGTGAGCCGCCGGATTTCGGATGATGGTGGTGCTGGATACGAACGTCGTCTCCGAGATGATGAAGCCTGCCGGATCCGCCGCCGTGCTCGGCTGGGTGGACGCGATACCGCGCGCCCGGCTCTTCACCACCGCCATCACGCAGGCCGAGATCCTGCATGGCATCGCGATCCTGCCGGCCGGCCGCAGGCGTGACAGGCTGGGGCTCGCCGCCACCGACATGTTCAGGGAGGACTTCGCCGCGCGCATCCTCCCCTTCGACGCGGAGGCTGCCGGCCATTTCGCCGACATCGTGGCGACGCGGCGGCGGGTCGGCCGCCCCGTTGCGGCGTTCGACGGCCAGATCGCGGCCATCGCGCGCGCCCGCGGCGCGCGGATCGCCACGCGCAACACCGGCGACTTCGACGGCTGCGGCGTGGAGACGGTCGATCCCTGGGCACCGGCATGACCGCGACCCTGGCCGGCCGCACGGTCCTGCTCGTCATCGGCGGCGGCATCGCGGCCTACAAGTGCCTCGACCTGATGCGCCGCCTCAAGGAGTGCGGGGCGACCGTGCGCTGCGTGCTGACGGCAGCCGCGCAGAACTTCGTGACGCCGCTGTCGGTGGGCGCCATTTCCGGCGAGCGCGTGTTCACCGAGCTCTTCGACCTCACCGACGAGCACGACATCGGGCATATCCTGCTCGCGCGCGACGCCGACATCGTGGTGGTTGCGCCGGCGACCGCGGACCTGCTCGCGAAGATAGCGCAGGGCCATGCCGGCGACCTGGCCACCACGGTTCTGCTGGCGACGGATCGGCCGGTGCTGGTCGCGCCCGCCATGAACCCCACCATGTGGGCGGCCGCGCCGACGCGCCGCAACATGGCGATGCTTGCCGCCGACGGCGTCCGGACGGTCGGGCCGAACGACGGCGCCATGGCCGAGCGCGGCGAGAGCGGCCCCGGCCGGATGGCCGAACCCATGGAGATCGTGGCGGCCATCGAGGCCCTGCTGGAGCGCGGACCGCTCTCGGGGCGCAGGATCGTGGTCACCTCCGGCCCGACCCACGAGCCCATCGATCCGGTGCGCGTCATCGCCAACCGCTCCTCGGGCCGCCAGGGACACGCCATCGCGGCGGCGGCGGCGCGGGCCGGCGCCCGGGTCGTGCTGGTGTCCGGCCCCGTGGCGCTGGCCGATCCGCCCGGTGTCGAAACCGTGCATGTGGAAACCGCGCGGGAGATGCTGGCGGCGGTGGAGGCGGCGCTTCCGGCGGACGCGGCCGTGTTCGCGGCCGCGGTTGCCGACTGGCGGGTCGCCGAGGCCGCCGGCCAGAAGATCAAGAAGCAGGCAGGCGCGATCCCGACACTGGCGTTCGTGGAGAACCCGGACATCCTGGCGACCGTCGCCGGGGATGGCGCGCGCCGGCCGCGGCTGGTGGTGGGCTTTGCCGCCGAGACCGCCGACGTCGTCGCCAATGCCGGCCGCAAGCGCGTCGCCAAGGGCTGCGACTGGATCGTGGCCAATGACGTCTCCCCGGCGGCCGGCGTGTTCGGCGGCGACGCCAACACGGTCCATCTGGTCACCGCGCAGGGCGTCGAGGACTGGCCGAGGCTCGCCAAGGCGGAGGTTGCGTCCCGCCTCGTGGCGCGCATCGCCGCGGCCCTGTCGGAGGAGCCGGCGCCGTGATCGAGGTCGGCGTCATGCGGCTGCCCCACGGCGCGGGGCTGGACCTGCCCATGCGGGCGAGCGCCGGCGCGGCCGGTTTCGATCTCGCCGCGGCGGTGCCGGAGGACGCCCCGGTGGTGCTCGCGCCGGGCGCGCGCGCCGCGATCCCCACCGGCCTCGTGCTGGAGATACCCGACGGCCATGAGGGGCAGGTGCGACCGCGCTCGGGCCTCGCGCTCCGGCACGGCGTCACCGTGCTCAATGCGCCGGGCACCATCGACGCCGACTATCGCGGCGAGGTGAAGGTGATCCTGGTCAATCTGGGCGACGAACCGTTCGAGATCACGCGCGGCCAGCGCATCGCGCAATTAATCGTCGCTGTTGTGACATCCATCCGCTTCCGCGAAACGTATAATGCCGGTTCGACCCCCCGGGGATCGGGCGGCTTCGGCTCGACCGGCTAGCGGAGACCAGCAGGATGAACCTTCTACCACGGCGCAGCCTGCTGGCGGTCGCGGCGGTGGTCGACATCGCTCACCACGCCCGGCCCTCCCCCATCGCCGCCAAGACGCTGGCGGCGCGGCACTCGCTGCCGCCGCGGCATCTGGAGACGCTGCTTCAGGTGCTGGTGCGCGCGGGCATCCTCAAGGGCGTCCGCGGACCCCGCGGCGGCTACGAGCTGGCGCGCGAGCGGCGCAAGATCACCGTTGCCGACATCATCCGCGCCGCCTCGGGCGGCAGCGGCGCCAACGGCACGGCCGATGGCGGCGAGCATGGCGACGACGGCTCGCCGCTGGTGCGCGCCGTTGTGGTTCCGGCCATCGCCGAAGCAACCGACGCCTTCCTGGAGCGGCTGGATCTCGTGACCATCGAGGACCTGTGCGACGCCGCGCAAAAGCAGCAGGTGTTCGCGGCGGGCAGCGCCGGATACGATTTCACGATCTGACATTGTCGTTCTTCTCTATTGCTCGACTGAAGACGTGTTTTCTGCTAGGTGCGGCATCCACGAGATGATGGCAGGCCCGGCCGCGATCCGGGCCTCTTCCCGAGGAGACACGCATGGCTGAGCCCCTCCGTTCCGGCGATACCGCGCCCGCCCCGGGCCGCGGTCGCGTCTACGGCTCGATCACGGACACCATCGGCGACACGCCGCTGGTGCGCATCGGCCGCATCGCCGAGGCGCGCGGGGTCAAGGCCCAGCTTCTGGCCAAGCTTGAATTCTTCAACCCCATCGCGAGCGTGAAGGATCGCATCGGCGTCGCCATGATCGATTCCCTGGAGCAGCAGGGGCTGATCCGGCAGGGCACGACGCTGATCGAGCCGACCTCGGGCAATACCGGCATCGCGCTCGCCTTCGTCGCGGCCGCGCGCGGCTACCGGTTGATGCTGGTCATGCCGGAATCCATGTCCATCGAGCGGCGCAAGATGCTGGCGCTGCTCGGCGCCGAGCTCGTGCTCACCCCCGCGCCGCAAGGCATGAAGGGTGCGGTCGCGCGCGCCGAGGAACTGCTCGGCGAGATCCCCAACTCGGTGATGCCGCAGCAGTTCGCCAACCCAGCAAACCCCGACATCCACCGGCGCACCACCGCCGAGGAGATCTGGAACGACACCGCCGGCGCGGTCGACATCGTGGTTTCCGGTGTCGGCACGGGCGGCACCATCACCGGCATCGGCCAGGTGCTGAAGGCGCGCAAGGCCTCCCTCAGGATGGTCGCGGTGGAGCCGGAGGACAGCCCGGTGCTGTCCGGCGGCCAGCCCGGTCCCCACAAGATCCAGGGCATCGGCGCAGGCTTCGTGCCCGCGATCCTCGACCGCGCCGTCATCGACGACGTGGTGACCGTCGGCAACCAGACGGCGTTCGAGACGGCGCGCCTAGTGGCGAAGCTCGAGGGCATCCCGGTCGGCATCTCCTCGGGCGCCGCGATCGCCGCCGCGCTGGAGATCGGCGCGCGCAAGGAGAACGAGGGCAAGACCATCGTGGTCATCATCCCGTCCTTCGCGGAGCGCTATCTCTCCACCGCGCTGTTCGAGGGCCTGTAGGACACGGCCCGGCGCCGCCGGCCGGGGCCGCTCCCCGGCCGGCGCGGGCCTGCCGCTGCTACTCCGCCGGCACGTAGACCTCGCCGCCCCCGGACCTGAATTCCTCGGCCTTGGCCTCGAGCCCCGCCAGCCGCTCCGCATCGGCCCGGATGTCCTGGCTGATCTTCATGGAGCAGAATTTCGGCCCGCACATGGAGCAGAAATGCGCCACCTTGTGCGCCTCCTTCGGCAGCGTCGCGTCGTGGAAGGCGCGCGCCGTGTCGGGGTCGAGGCCGAGGTTGAACTGGTCCTCCCAGCGGAACTCGAAGCGGGCGCGCGACAGTGCGTCGTCCCTGAGCTTCGCCGCCGGATGGCCCTTGGCGAGATCCGCGGCGTGGGCGGCGATGCGGTAGGCGACGACGCCGGTCTTGACGTCGTCGCGGTCGGGCAGGCCGAGATGCTCCTTGGGCGTCACGTAGCAGAGCATGGCCGTGCCGAACCAGCCGATCATGGCCGCGCCGATGGCGGAGGTGATGTGGTCGTAGCCCGGCGCGATGTCGGTGGTGAGCGGCCCGAGCGTGTAGAACGGCGCCTCGCCGCACAGCGCGAGCTGCTTTTCCACGTTCACCTTGATCTTGTGCATGGGCACGTGCCCGGGGCCCTCGATCATGACCTGGCAGCCGCGGTCCCACGCCACCCTGGTGAGTTCGCCCAGCGTCTCCAGTTCGGCGAACTGCGCGCCGTCGTTGGCATCCGCGATGGAGCCGGGCCGCAGCCCGTCGCCCAGCGAGAACGACACGTCATAGGCGCGCATGATCTCGCAGATCTCGTCGAACCGCTCGTAGAGGAAGCTCTCGCGGTGATGGGAGAGGCACCACTTGGCCATGATGGAGCCGCCGCGCGAGACGATCCCGGTGACGCGGCTGGCCGTGAGCGGCACATGGGCAAGCCGCACGCCGGCATGGATGGTGAAGTAGTCCACGCCCTGCTCCGCCTGCTCCACCAGCGTGTCGCGGAACACCTCCCAGTCGAGCTTCTCCGGCACGCCGCCGACCTTCTCCAGCGCCTGGTAGATCGGCACCGTGCCGATCGGCACCGGGCTGTTGCGCATGATCCAGCCGCGGATGTTGTGGATGTTGCGGCCGGTCGAGAGGTCCATGACGGTGTCGGCGCCCCAGCGGATCGCCCAGACCAGCTTCTCGATCTCCTCGGCCACCGACGAGGTCACGGCGGAATTGCCGATATTGGCGTTGACCTTGGTCAGGAAGTTTCGGCCGATGATCGTCGGCTCCAGCTCCGGATGGT
>JAEWEX010000318.1 GCA_023389135.1 Pseudomonadota bacterium
CGATTTGGTCGTCAGCAGCACCCGCCGCGCGCCGGCGCGGTCGTTGATCTCTTCCTCGTAGCTGGGCAGCGCCCGGCCGCGGGTGAAGACGAGCTGGTCCAGCGCCTGGGCGCGGCTGCCGCGCTCATCGCCGAATATCTCGCGCACCGACCGGCCCACCGCCTCGGTGGGCTCCAGCCCCGACAGCGCGGCGTGGCTGGCGTTCATGAACACGCAGTTGCCGTCGCGGTCGGTGGCCGACACCATGGCCGGCACGGTGTCGATCACCTGCGCCAGCCGCTCGGTGCTGTCGCGCATCAGTTTCTCGCGGGAGCGCTCGCTGTCCTCGAGCTGGCGCGCCAGCACGTCGGCACGGCTGCGGATCACCTGCTGCTGGGCGCGCAGCTTCAGCAGGTTGCGGGCGCGCGTGACGAACTCGTTGTGGTCCACCGGGCTGTTGAGGAAGTCCGTGGCCCCGGCCTCCAGCGCGCGCAGCCGGAAGTTGCGCTCCTCGTAGACCGTGATCACGATCGCCGGAACGTCGACGCATTCGGGCCGGTCGCGGAAGCAGCGGATGAAGTCCGCGCCGTCCATTCGCGGCATCTTGTAGTCGGTGATGAGCAGGTCGGGGGTGTGATCGTCGAGCCAGACCAGCGCCTCCAGCGGCTCGCCGAAGGTCATGACCTCGACGTCCGGGGCGATGGTCGCCGCCAGCTTGGCAAAGATGTTCCGGTTCGTCACCCGGTCGTCGACGATCACGATCAGCGGCATGGCGCGTCTGGACTGCCCCCGTGATGCACGGCCGGGTTCGGACCGGACGCGCACGGATGGAGTGGTCGCCGTTCGGGCGTCCGGCGCCACAGGAGCCGGATGCCTTTGCGGCCGTTCACGAAAATTGTAACCGTCGCCGCTTAATGGATGGATAAACCCGGTGCCGCGCATTTGAGCGATTGCACGCGCGCTCGCATCAGGACTTCGTTCACCTGCGCCGCATGGCGTCGGACGCCACGCCGGACGTGGCTTGCCGCGATCATCGCTCCGGGGAGGCGCAGCCCTCGGCCGGCGGGATTTCGCCCAGGTAATCGATCAGCCGCTCGCTCTCTGCGGCCGCAGCGTCAGCATCGGCGGCGACGATGGCCTCGGCGAGGGCCGAATGGCGCGCCGAGGCGACCGCGAGGTCCGCCGCGCGCTGGTATGCATACCAGAACCGCCGGCAATGGGTATGCATGGGGGCGACGGCGGCGGCGGCCGAGCGGTTGCGCGAGGCGGCATAGACGATCGTGTCGAAGCGTCGGTCCAGTCGCATGAACTCCTCCGCGCGGCCGCCACGGGCGGCCTTGGCCATCTCCTCCGTGCACACGCGCAGGTGGCAGCGATGCTCGGCGGTGGCGCGCTCCGCGGCGCTTCGCGCGATCAGCGCGTCCAGCAGCCGGCGCGTGGACAGCAGGTCGGCATGGTCGGCGAGGTCGATCGGCGCGACGAACACGCCGCGCCGCGGCCGGATTTCCACCAGCCGGTCCTCCTGCAGCCGCAGCAGCGCCTCGCGCACAGGGGTGCGGGAGATACGCAGCTCGTCCGCCACCGCGACGTCGTTGACGGCGTCGCCGGGCCGCAGTTGCAGAGTGACGATGCGTTCCTCCAGGTGGCGGTAAGCCCGCGCCGCGAGCGTGCGCGGCTCCACGTCCACGAGACCAGGTCCCACTCCCCGTTTCCTCCGCGGCAACCGTGCGGCGTCTTGCGCCATGGCCCGTGCAGCGTCGTTCGGGGCCCGCGCGACGTCAATCGGGTGCGCGGGACGAGGCGACGGCCCGCCGCGGCGCTATCGCCGCCGTTCGGGGTCGATCACCTCGTACTCGGTCTCGATCACGGTCGGATCGCCCGGGCGGGACGACGCGGCCTGGCGGCGCCGGCCACCGAACAGCCGCCACGCCCCGACCGCCACCAGCAGGGCCGGGAAAACGATGAGGAACAGCCCGGCGGCCACCACCGCAAGCGCGATGCCGATGGCGATGATGACGGCGCCCGCCAGCACAACCTGCCACATCGGAAGCTTGACGAGCTTGACGCGGGCGGTCCGGAATTCGTTGGCGTTCATGGAACAGAGCCTCCCAGGCGCCATCAGGGCACCGGTTCCCGGCGGCAATATGGCCGCGAGGTTACGGTTTGGTAAGCCGCGGGCGCCGCATGCCGTTCCATCGTTCCCTTGCCGCACCCCTGCCGACCGGGCTAGACCCTCGCCGCACGGCCTGCCCGGGAGCATCGACTTGGACCGCCTCGACGAACTTGAAGCCCAGAGCCTCTTCATCCTGCGAGAGGCCTTCGCCCAGATGCGCAAGATCGCGCTGCTGTGGTCGCTGGGCAAGGATTCCAATGTGATGATCTGGCTGGCGCGGAAGGCCTTCTTCGGCCGTGTGCCGTTTCCGGTCATGCATGTCGATACCGGTCGCAAGTTCCGCGAGATGTATGAGTTCCGGGCCCGCTACGCAGCGGAATGGGGCCTCGACCTGATCGTGGAGGACTGTCCGCCCATCGAGGCCACCGACCCGACGCTGCCCCCCGCCGCACGCTCCGCCGCCCGCAAGACCGAGGGCCTCAAGCTCGCGCTGGCCAAGCACGGCTTCGACGCCCTGATCGCGGGCATCCGCCGCGACGAGGAGGCGACCAGGGCGAAGGAGCGCTTCTTCTCGCCGCGCGGCGCCGACGGCGCCTGGGACGTGCGCGACCAGCCGCCGGAGTTCTGGGACCAGTACAACACCACGCTGGCGCCCGGCGCCCATCTGCGGGTCCACCCCATCCTGCACTGGACCGAGCTGGACATCTGGGCCTACACCCGCCGCGAGAACATCCCGGTTATCCCGCTGTATTTCTCGAAGGCAGGACAGCGTTACCGGTCGCTCGGCGACGAGGACATCACCAGCCCGGTTCCCTCCGCCGCCGCCACCATCGACGAGATCCTCGTGGAACTCGCCGCCACCCGGACGCCCGAGCGTGCCGGCCGCGCCATGGACCATGAGTCCGAGGACGCGTTCGAGCGCCTGCGCACGGCGGGTTACCTCTGACATGGCCATGACCGCACATCCCGCCGCCGCCCCCGAAGCGACGCCCGAGCGCGACCGTGTCCGCATCGTGGTGGTCGGCCATGTGGACCACGGCAAGTCGACGCTGATCGGACGCCTGCTGCACGAGACCGGCGCGCTGCCGGAGGGCAAGCTGGAGATGCTCAAGGCGGTCTCCCAGCGCCGCGGCATGCCGTTCGAGTGGTCGTTCCTGCTGGACGCGCTGCAGACGGAGCGCGACCAGGGCGTCACCATCGACACCAGCCAGATCGGCTTCGCCAGCGCCCGCCGGGACTATGTGCTGATCGATGCGCCCGGCCATGTGGAGTTTCTGCGCAACATGGTCACCGGCGCCGCCCAGGCGGACGCCGCCGTGTTGATCGTTGATGCAGCGGAGGGCGTGCGCGAGCAGACCCGCCGGCACGGCTTCCTGCTGCACCTGCTGGGGCTCCGGCAGGTCATCGTGGTGGTCAACAAGATGGACCGCGTCGGCTGGCACCGCGACACGTTCCACGCCATCGAGACCGAGATATCCGCCTACCTCTCAGGTCTCGGCGTGGTGCCGCAGCAGGTGATCCCCGTGGCGGCCCGCGACGGGGTGCTTGTTGCCACCCGCGACGCCGCCCCCGAATGGTTCGCAGGGCCCGCCGTGCTGGACGCGCTGGACGGCTGCCATGCGCCGGCCCAGCTCACGGAACTGCCGCTGCGGCTGCCGGTGCAGGCCGTCTACAAGTTCGACGAGCGGCGCATCGTCGCCGGCCGCATCGAGGCCGGCCGCATTGCGGTGGGCGACGAGATCGTGTTCGTGCCCTCCGGCGCCACCGCCCGGGTGCGCTCCATCGAGGGCTGGCCGGAAAGCCCGGGCCGCGGCGCCAGCGCCGGCCAGTCGGTCGGCATCACCCTCGACCGCGAGATATTCGCCACACGCGGCGACGTGGCCTGCATCGCCGACCATCGCGCCACGGC
>JAEWEX010000333.1 GCA_023389135.1 Pseudomonadota bacterium
GTCCATGCCCCTGGGCACCCGGGGCGAGGCGCTGTTGAGCGTTGCCGTCAACAGGCCGTCCTTTCCCACGGCGTTCGACACACTGATCCTGCGGATGGCGGCAAACGTGGCGACGGCGGCCATGGAGCGGGCGGACGGCCTGTCCATCGCGCGACATCTGGCGGCGATGGTCGGCCTGTCCTCAAACTTCGTCGGCGTGGCCGATCTTCAGGGCGTGCCGCTGTTCATCAATCCGGCTGGCCTGAGACTTGTCGGGATGGCGGGCCTCCAGGAGGCGCGAGAGCTTCATGTCTTTGATTTTCTCGACTTCGGCGACAGGGATCGCGCGCGCCGCGAGGTCTGGCCGGAGGTCCTGTCCGAAGGCCGCTGGAGCGGCCAGCTTTCCTTCCTGAACGCCAGGACCGGAACGGGGACCCCCCTCCTGGTCGAGTGCTTCCGCATCGACGCGCCCACGGCGGAACCGGTGGCCGTCGGCACGATCAGCGTCGATATCCGCAAATGGAATAGCGCCGAGGGTGCGTCGAACGATCCGTCGGCGCTGGCGAAGACGCGCCAGGTCATGCTGGCCGTGGCGCGCGTCGAGAGCCTGTCGGAGCGCGAACGCCAGGTGCTGCAGGCCCTGATGGCCGGAAGCTCGCACAAGGTGATCGCCCACGACCTCGGCATCAGCGCGAGGACCGTCGAAGTTCACCGGTCGCACATGATGCGTCGCCTGGGCGTGCGGTCCCTGGCGGAGGCAATCAAGCTGGGGGTGATTGCCGGCGCCGTCGCATGACCCGGATGCGCCGATCCGACCGATCCAGCCGGTCTCCTCGATCGCGATGACAACGGTCAGTGCCGCCGGGCGCCGTGGACCTACGGTTCGACGATACGCGCGGGACATGCGCGTCTCACGCCTCGCGCCGCACGGGATGCCCCATGTCGATCAGGCACGCCATCAGGACGACGAAGGCAAAACTCCTGCCGCTGTCGTTCTACGAGCGCTTCGAATACGTCGTCATCCTGATCCTGACCGCCCTGATCGCCGTCGTGGTGATCGCCGCGGTCTGGAGCCTCATCCTGAAGATCCTGACCGGACTTGTCTTTTCCGGAAGTCTCGATCCGTCGGACTATACCGTGTTCCAGGACGTCTTCGGCATGATCTTCGCGGTCATCATCGCGCTTGAATTCAAGAAATCGCTGCTGGTCGTGGCGGCGCGCCGCGACACCGTGGTGCAGATCCGCTCGGTGGTCGTGATCGCGCTGCTGGCCATCTGCCGGAAGGTGATCATCCTGGACCTGGCGGATGCCGGCGCGCTGTACATCATGGCGCTGTCGGCGGCGGTTCTCGCGCTGGGCATCGTCTACTGGCTGCTCGGCGATCACGACAGGCGAACCGCCGCCTGATCCCCCGGGGCAACCGGACTCCCTCCCGCACATCCCAGAGCCTTTCGTCATCGACGGGTGACGGCTCGGGCTCGCCGCAGCGGCGGGGGAGCTGACGCGCGCGGCCGCGTCGACGGCGGCCGCCATCGAGCGCGTCGCGGGCGGCCCGCGGCGGAGTGCGGGAGATTGCGATACGGGCAATCCCCTAATTCCCGTTCCGACCGCGTGCGGCCAATGATGACGGCGACATTCCAAGGGCTCAATCAGGGAGGGACCGCCAAATGCTTGATACTCCCGCCATTCCCGCCGGTTCGCCGCGCCTTGCAGAGGTGCCGCCCGAGCCGCCCCGCCTCCGGTCCCTGGCCCATCTCCGCCATTTCCGCCGCGAGCAGGACATCTACGGCCAGGAGGAGCGGAGCGACATCTGGTACCGGGTCGTTTCAGGCTCGGCGCGCAAATACCTGATCCGGGCCGACGGGCGCAGGCAGCTTGTGGACATCTACCTGCCGCGGGACTTCTTCGGGCTCACGTCCCGCGTCCTCCACAAGTTCGCCGTGCAGGCCGTCACCGACGGAACGCTGATCGCCTGCTACCCGCGCTCGCTGGTCGAAGCGCTGGTCGACGAGGATCCCGCGACAGCCAGAGAAATCCGGATGCAGTGTTTCGAAGCGATCGGCCGGCTGCAGGACCAGATGTTGGTCGTCGGCACGATGACGGCATCGGAGAAGGTCCGCGAATTCCTCGTCTACTTCCAGAGCCGGATTTCGGCGGGCAGAAATGACGGTCTCTCGCTGCCGCTGTCGCGCTACGACATCGCGGACATGCTGGGCATCTCCCCCGAAACGGTCTGCCGGGCCTTCACCGATCTGCAGGAGCGTGGCGTCATCTCCCTGCAGGGCCCGCGCCGCATCACGATCACGCGCAGGCACAGAGACTGAAGGGGATCGCGCAGCGCCCGGCGCAGTGCCCCGGCCGGCCGGCGGCCGGCCAACACGGAGTGGCTGCTATGGCCGACGACGACGGTGTGCTCGAACGGCTCATGGTCCGCGAGGTCGCCGCGGTGTTCCACCGGGAGGACAGCCTCGAAGACGCCATCGAGGCGCTGCTTCACGCCGGATTCGACCGCGGCGACATCGACATCATGGGCGATATCGAGACCGTGCGGCGGCGCCTGGGCACAGTCTACGTGCCGCCGGAGGACATCGCCGACGTGCCCAGCACGCCCCGCCGCGCCTACATCGCCCGCGACGACATCGCGACGGCGACCGCCGGCGTCGCCGGCATACTGTTCTATCTCGGCGCCGCGACGGCGGCGATGACCGTGGTGGCCTCGGGCGGCAGCCTGGCGCTCGCAGCCGCCGCCGCCACCGCGGCCGGAGCCGTCGGCGGCGGCATCGGCGCCTCCGCCATACGCCTTCTCGGCAAGAAGCAGGCGGACGACCTGCACCTGCAACTGATGTCGGGCGGCATCGTGGTGTGGGTCCGCGTCCGCGACCCGCAACGGGAGGCGCAGGCGCAGGACATCCTGGCGAAGCACGGCGGCGAGGCGATCCGCGTGCACGACATGGAGATCGAGAAGCGCCTGGACGATCTCCCGCTCGCGAAACTCAAGCCCGATCCATGGCTTGGCGGCGAGCCGCTTGCGGGCCGCTGACGCCGGCAGATGCCGAAACTGACGACCGTCAAGGCCGGCGACCTATGGCATCGGCGAGACTTCCGACGAGGCGCAGCAGTCACGCTTGCGCCAGGCCCCTGGGCTGTCGACGGAGACACGACCATGGCAAGCAAGGTGATCGGTATCGATCTGGGCACGACCAATTCCTGCGTCGCGGTGATGGAAGGCGCGCAGGCCAAGATCATCGAGAATGCCGAAGGCGGCCGCACCACACCGTCGGTCGTGGCGTTCACCAAGGATGGCGAGATCCTCGTGGGCCAGCCGGCGAAACGCCAGGCCGTGACCAATCCCGAGAAGACGATCTTCGCCGTCAAGCGCCTGATCGGGCGCCGCTACGACGATCCGGTGGTGGAGAAGGACAAGAAGCTCGTCCCCTACAAGATCGTCAAGGGAGACAACGGCGATGCCTGGATCGAGGTCGCGGGAAAGAAGTTCAGCCCGAGCCAGATCAGCTCCCACATCCTGGTGAAGATGAAGGAGACCGCGGAAGCCTATCTCGGCGAGAAGGTCAGCCAGGCCGTCATCACCGTGCCGGCCTATTTCAACGACAGCCAGCGCCAGGCGACCAAGGACGCGGGAACGATCGCGGGGCTCGAGGTGCTGCGCATCATCAACGAACCGACCGCCGCCGCGCTGGCCTACGGGCTCAACAAGAAGAAGACCGGAAAGATCTCGGTCTACGATCTCGGCGGCGGCACGTTCGACATCTCCATCCTCGACATCGGCGACGGCGTGTTCGAGGTCCGGGCCACCAATGGCGACACGTTCCTGGGCGGCGAGGATTTCGACAAGCGCATCGTCGACTGGCTGGCCGACGAGTTCAAGAAGGAGCAGGGGATCAACCTGCTCAGCGACCGGCTGGCGCTGCAGCGGCTGCGGGAGGCGGCCGAACGGGCCAAGATCGAGCTGTCGTCGGCGCTGGAGACGACCGTCAGCCTGCCCTTCATCACCGCCGACCAGGACGGCCCCAGGCATCTGGAGATCAAGCTCAGGCGGGCGAAGCTGGAGGACCTGGTCGATGACCTCATCCGGCGCACCGAAAAGCCCTGCAAGGCGGCCATGAAGGACGCCAAGGTGAAGCCGGAGGACATCGACGAGGCGGTCCTGGTCGGCGGCATGACGCGCATGCCCAAGGTGCAGGAGGTCGTCGCCGAGATCTTCGGCAAGGAGCCCAACAAGAGCGTCAATCCGGACGAGGTGGTCGCCATCGGCGCCGCGATCCAGGCCGGCGTGCTGCAGGGCGACGTGGCGGACGTGCTGCTGCTGGACGTGACGCCGCTGTCGCTGGGCATCGAGACCCAGGGCGGCGTGTTCACGCGGCTGATCGACCGCAACACCACCATTCCTGCGAAGAAGAGCCAGACATTCTCCACCGCCGAGGACGACCAGAACGCCGTCACGATCCGCGTCTTCCAGGGCGAGCGCGAGATGGCGGCCGACAACAAGCTGCTCGGCCAGTTCAACCTGGTGGGCATCCCGCCCGCCCCGCGCGGCGTGCCGCAGGTGGAGGTCACCTTCGACATCGACGCCAACGGCATCGTCAACGTCACGGCCAAGGACAAGACCACAGGCAAGGAGCAGCAGATCAAGATACAGGCCTCCGGCGGGCTGTCCCAGTCCGACATCGACCGGATGGTGAACGAGGCCGAGGCCAATGCAGAGGCCGACAAGAAGCGGCGCGTTCTGGTCGAGGCACGCAACCAGGCGGACGCCCAGATCGGGACCAGCCAGAAGGCGCTGGACGAGGCCAGGGACAAGGCCACCGCCGCCGACAAGGCTCCCGTCGAACAGGCGATCGGCGCGCTCAGGTCGGCCATGGCCGGAGATGCGGCGGAGGAGATCGAGGCCAAGACCAGCGCCCTGCAGTCCGCCTCGATGACGTTCGGCGCCAAGGTGCAGGAGGCGTCCGGCGCCTCGGCCTCCGGCTCCGGCGACCCGTCCGGCGCCTCCGAAGGCGATGACGTCGTCGACGCCGATTTCGAGGAAGTCGACGACACGGACCGTCAGCGCCATGCGTGATGCGCAGCACCGACAGGCCCCCGGATCGAGACCCGCGGGACCGGAGCCCGGCCCGCGGATGGCGGCCGCCGGGGCCGCGGCCGCGGCCGATCCAGGTGCGGAGGCGGCTCTCAGGGCCGAGCTCGCCGACACCAATGACCGGCTGCTGCGCGCGCTGGCCGAGCAGCAGAACATCCGCCGGCAGCTGCAGCGCCAGAGCGAGGACGCGGTGAAGTTCGCCGCCTCGCAGCTGACCGGAGACCTGCTCGACACGCTCGACAATCTCCGCCGCGCCATCGAGAGCGCGCCGCCGGCGGCGGCTGGCCGCGACGTGGCCGATCCCGTGCTGAAGGGCGTGGAGGCCACCGAAGCCAACCTGCTGGCGACCCTTGCACGGCACGGGATGCACCGCATCGATCCGCTCGGCGCGGCGTTCGACCCGCACCTGCATCACGCCATCCGCCAACGCCCCGACGCGACCGCCGCGGAAGGCACCGTGGTCGAGGTGCTGCAGCCGGGCTACATGCTCCACGACCGCGTGCTTCGTCCGGCCATGGTCGGCGTCGCGGTCCGTCCAGCGCAGGGCGACGGGCCGCCGGCGGCATGACCGGCTGCCGGCTTCCCGAGCTTTCGAGCCGGCCCCCTCCCCGGCGATGACGCCTCAGCGCAGGGCGCGCGATCCCCGCCGGGTCAGCGTGTGCAGCTTTCTCGCGTCATTCACGAGGTGGCTGCGGACGCCCCGCGGCTGGACCTCCAGCGCATCGATCAGATCGCTCAAGGCGAGGCGCAGGCTGTAGAGCTGGTCGAGCAGATCCAGCACCAGATCGACGCCGTCGTCATTGACGCCCATGTCCGCGAGATCGGCGATCAGGGCGGCGCGCGCGACGTCGACGTCCCGGAACGCCGGCTGTCCCTCCAGCATGGGAGGCGACAGCCAGCCACGATCGATGAAGACCTGCAGCCTGGCCACATCGACGCGGGGAACCGGCACGGCGTCCAGGTGCTGGCGCATCTATACCCCCATTGCCCGCCGCGGATCGGCGTCCCTGCCGGCCGACCAGCCGGCCACGAATGCCTTCAGCTCGGGATCCGGCCGGTCCGGAAGGACGATCTTCAGCGTCGCGTAGGCGTCGCCCCTCGTGCCGTTTCGCCGGGCCACGCCCTTTCCCTTCAGCCGCAGCGTCCGGCCGCTCGACGAATTCTCGGGCACGGAGGCCGCTACCGGGCCGGCCGGCGTCGGCACCCTGACCTTGCCGCCGAGCACCGCCTCGCGAAGCGAGATCGGAAGGTCGAGGCGGATGTCGTCGCCGTCTCGCCGGTAGAACGGGTGAGGACGCACGCGCAGCTCGATCAGCGCGTCGCCGGCCTCCGCGCCGCCTTCGCCGGCGCCGCCCTTCCCGCGCAGCCTGAGGGTCTGCCCGTCGCGCGCGCCGGGCGGAATCTGGATGTCCAGCGTCTGGCCGTCGGACAGCGTCACCTGGCGGGTGCCGCCATTGACCGCATCGAGAAAGTCGATCTCCATGGAATAGTGGACGTCCGGCCCGCGCATGCGGACATTCCGGCGCCCGCGACGGGAGAAGAATTCGGCAAAGATGTCATCGCCGCCGCCGAAATCCGCGAAGCCTGCGCCGTTCTCGTAGGCGCCCGCGCCGGCGTCGGCGAAGTCGCGATAGTAGCGCCGCTCGGGCCGCTCCGCCCCCGCCGCATCGATCTCGCCGCGGTCGAAGCGGTTGCGCTTGTCCTCGTCGCGCAGCACCTCATAGGCCGCCGACAGGTCCTTGAAATCCTGCTCGGCCTGCTTGTTCCCGGGATTGAGATCGGGATGGAGCTTCTTTGCCCGACGGCGATAGGCCGCCTGGATGTCGTTCTTCGAGGCGTCGCGCTTGACGCCGAGGATCTCGTAGGGATCGCCGCTGCTCGGCATCTTCGCAGACCTGTCCTTCGCGAACGTTCCCTTGGCGGGAGGAAGGCCGCTGATGGCTTGCGCCGGGACGTCAAAAGCAACTAGCCGGATTCCCGCCGATCCAAACTGACGGTCATCAATGCCGCCCGGGCGGGGCGCATGCAGGGTGTTCCGACATCGACGCTTCACGGGAACCACGAAGGAGGCCGGCATGCTGCACAATCTCGAGACCACCGGGCGCTGGTCCGACCCGCTGCGCCAGATGCGCTTCGCCCAGCGGGACATGAGCCGGCTGTTCGACAATCTGCGGCTCGCGGCGCCTCCCGAATTCCCCCTGATGAACATCTGGGCCGGGCCCGAGGGAGCGGTGATCACCGCCGAGATGCCCGGGGTCGCGCCCGAGGACCTGGACATCGCCGTCCACCAGAACACGGTGACGCTGCGCGGCACCCGCCCCGCCGAGCCGCTGGCCGACGACGCCGTGGTGCACCGCAGGGAACGCCCCACCGGCGCCTTCGCCCGCAACCTCATCCTGCCGTTCCGCGTCGATGGCGACCACGCCACCGCGAAGTTCCGCAACGGCGTGCTGCGGCTCGACCTGCCGCGGCCCGAGGCGGACAGGCCGCACAAGATCAACGTCAGCCGCGCCTGAGGAGCACGCCGCCATGACCGACCACGACACCGCTGCAACCGTGCCGGCGGAAGCCACGCGGACCGAACCCGTCTTCACGCCGCCGACCGACATCATCGAGACCACGGCCGGCGTCCGGATGGTGCTCGACATGCCGGGCGCGGATCCCGACAGCCTCGACGTCACCCTGGACAACCGCGTCCTGCGCATCTCGGCGCGATCGGCGTCCAGCGCGCCGGAAGGCCATGCGCTGGTCCACGCCGAATACCGCGACGGCGACTACGAGCGCAGCTTCACCGTCTCGGAGCCGATCGACACGGCCAGGATCGAGGCGGTGCTGCAGGACGGCGTGCTTCGGCTCACCCTGCCGAAGGCGGCGCCGTCGCCCGCGGCCAAGATCAGCGTCAGGGCCGTGTAGCGGAGGACCCCCGATGAAGATCGCAGATCTGGTTCCATGGCGGGGCTCCGGCCGCGACCTCACGGCCCGGACCGCGCCGACGGACCCCATGCGCGCGCTGCAGCTGGATGTGGACCGGGCGTTCGACCGCTTCTGGCGCATGGTGCCATACCCGCTCGCCGCGCCCGCCCGGCCGGGACAGGCGGATGTCGTGCGTGTCGATGTCGGCGACAATGGCAGGGAGATCACGGTGACGGCGGAACTGCCGGGCATGAGCGACGCGGATGTCCAGGTGTCGATCAGGGACGGCCAGCTGACGATCCGCGGCGAGAAGAAGTCCGATCGCGCGGCCGAGCAGAATGGCGTCCTGGTCAGGGAGCGGGTCTATGGCGCCGTGGAGCGGACCCTGCCTCTTCCCGACGGCCTCGACCCGGACGGCGCGAGGGCGACCTTCTCCAACGGCGTGCTGACGATCGCGATCCCGAAGTCGGCCGACCTGCAGGCCGAGACGAAACGCATTCCCGTCCAGGCGGGTTGATCCCTCCTCCTCCCCGCAGCCCGCCTTCCCTGTCCGCAACCGCGACCCGGTTGCGGACTTTTTCATGTCCGGCGCCGGCGAAGGCGCCGGGCGAAACTGATGGCCATCAAGGTCGGCGGCCGCAACCCCGACCTAGCTTCGCACTGCTGCAACGGCATGGCCGCGTCCAACGCGGCGCAGGCCACTCACCCGGTACGGAGGATTGCGAGATGAGAACGGACAGCGACATCAAGCGCGACGTGGAAAGCGAGCTCAAATGGGATCCCGACATCGATGCGTCCGACATCGGCGTGGCTGTGAAGGACGGCGTCGTCACGCTGAGCGGCTTCGTGCGCAGCTACAGCCAGAAATACGAGGCCGAGCGGGCGACCAAGAGGGTCAAGGGCGTGCTCGGCATCGCCAATGACATCGAGGTGCGGCTGCCGTCGGCCAACGAGAAGTCCGACCCCGAAATCGCCCGCGCCGCCGTCGAGGCGATCAAGAACGAACTCCCCTACTCCCACGAGAACATCAAGGTGGTCGTGAAGAACGGCTGGGTGACCCTGGAAGGCAATGCCGAGTGGGAATACCAGCGCAACCGCGCCGAAGCGGCCGTGCGGAAGGTGCGCAGCGTCAAGGGCATCACCAACCTGGTGACGCTGAAGCCGCGCGTCGCTCCGTCCGAGGTCAAGTCCAAGATCGAGGCCGCGCTGAAGCGCATGGCGGAGGTCGATGCGCAGCGCGTGACCGTTACCGCCGACGGCGGGGTCGTCACCCTCACCGGGACGGTCCGTTCCTGGGCCGAACGGCAGGAGGCCGAACGCGCGGCCTGGCGGGCGCCCGGCGTCACCAAGGTGGATAACCGGATCACCATCTCGCCATGATCCATCGGAAGCGACACCGGCCGGCGCCCGTCCCGGGCCCGGCTGGTGTCCCTCGACAGAGGAGCCTGTGACGTGGTCCGCAAGCGGGAAGCGCAGCCTCACCTCACGGAAACGGCGACGCCGGACCAGATCGAACAGGCCGGCCTGGACTCGTTTCCCGCCAGCGACCCGCCGTCGTGGATTGCCGTGCATACCGGCCGCCCGGCCGCACCTGCACCGCAGGAAGCCCCCGGGACGCCCGGGCGCCCCAAGGCCGATGCCGGCGCCCCGGCGGACCGTGACCCCGCCGGGACGCCGTCCGCACCCGATCCCCGCGTGCCCGGCCGCGGACCGCCGGGGCGGCAATGAACGACCTGCTGCTGGCCCAGACGCTGACCCTGCTCGTGGCGTCGGGCCTGGCGGTGGGCGTTCTCACCGCGCTGCGCATGCCCGCCGTCATGGGCTACCTGCTCGCCGGCGTGGCGCTGGGGCCGCATGGCTTCGATCTCATAGGCTCCGCGGAGGATACGCGCTTTCTCGCCGAGCTCGGCCTGATCTTCCTGATGTTCATGGTCGGCCTCGAATTCTCGGTTCCGACGATTCTCGGCGCGCGACGGGACGTGCTCGTGGCGGGAAGCCTGCAGGTGGGCATGACCATGGCCCTGGCCGCCACCGGACTTGTCCTGGCGGGCGTGGAGCTCCAGCCGGCCATCCTCATGGGCGGCGCCATCGCCATGTCGTCCACCGCCGTCACGCTGAAGCAGCTCGCCGAGCAGGGCGAGATCACCCGCCGGCACGGGCGGCTCGCGCTCGGAATACTGCTGTTCCAGGATCTGGCGACGCTGCCCCTGCTCGTGCTGGCTGACGGC
>JAEWEX010000342.1 GCA_023389135.1 Pseudomonadota bacterium
CCCATCATCCGCATGCCGAGCCCGCCCAGCTTGACCGTGACGTTGGGCGTCGCCGCCAGCCGGGCCATGCCCGCGCGCCAGACCGCGAACTGCTCGTCGCGGCGGCCGGCATAGGGCCCGACCGCCAGCGGCCCGCCGGCATGGTCCAGCACGATCGTCGCCGCGGGGAAGGCGTCCGCCAGCGCGGCCAGTTCACCGAGCTGGGTGTGGTAGAGCCAGGCGTCGAAGACGAGCCCGCGGCCGGCGAGCACCGCGAAGCCCTCGCGGAAGCGCGGGTCGGCCATCATGCCCGCCGAGATCGTGCGGCGCGGGTGGGGCGAGGGCGTGCGCACCTCCGGCGCCGCGTCCCACGCCGTCGCCTGGCGCACGCCGACGAAGCGGCCCTGGCCGCCGGCCTCGTGGGCGTCCAGCACGCGGGCGACGTCCGCGCCCAGCATCAGGTCGGCATAGCCGACGATGCCGGCGCAGATGGCGGGCCCGGGCCCGGCGGCGGCGGCCATGGCGGCGACCGCCTCGGTCTCGCCCACGGGCATCAGCTCCGCCGGGCCGTCGGGGCGGTAGAAATAGCCGCCCTCGACATTGACGGTGGCGACGACGCGGTGGCCGTCGCCGATGTCGGCCAGCAGGTCGGCGGCGAAGTAGGGCGAGCCCGCCCGCTGCCACAAATGATGGTGCGGATCGACGATGACGAGGTCGGGCCCGAGGGCGTCCTCGCGGGTGCGGGCGAGCCAGTCGGGATCGATGGGCAGGTTTGTGATGGCGTTGGGTGCGGCCGGCGCGGCCTGGTCAGATGCCTTCGAGGACATAGTCGTGGTCCATCACGACGAGGCGGTTGTCGAACAGCCACTCGCCGCCGACCTTCTTGATGCGGCAGTCGTAGCGGCCGGGGCCGAGCAGGCGGCTGGCCTCGTTCTGGGTGATGAACACCACCAGGTAGCACTTGGCGGTGGCGCGGTCGCCGTCGACCTCGGTGACGATGTTGGAGATCATGTGGCGCATCTGGGCGCCGCGCTCGCGGAATTTCGAGAAGCGGGTGGCGAACTCGCGGATGCCGTCATGGCCGGCATAGCGCCCGACCGCCGGGCTCTCCAGCGCGCCGTCGGGCGCGAAGCAGGCGAGGATGCCCTCCACGTCGCCGCCGTCGAGGGCCCACATGTAGCGCGAGAACAGGTTCTGGATCGCGAGCTGGTCGGCGACCGGGGGGTTGGTCATGGGATCGGTTCTCCTGTGTCGGTGAAGGCGCGGGCGGCTAGCCGCCGGGCGCGCCGGGTTCGGGCAGGTCGCGTCCGGGGGCTGCGACCACGGGCTTCTTGCGGAACGCGGCCCACAGCGCCAGCGCGAGCATGACCAGCGTGACGGCGAGGATGGTGCCGGCGATGGGCCGCGTCAGCATGGCCATGGCGTCGCCGCGGGCGAGCTGCATGGCGCGGCGGAAGTTCTCCTCCATCAGCGGCCCCAGCACGAAGGCGATGATCAGCGGCGCCGGCTCGAAGCCGACGATGCGCATGGCGTAGCCCAGCACGCCGAACAGCAGCACCAGCCCGACGTCGAACAGGTTGTTGTTGATGGAGAACACGCCGATGCAGATCAGGCACAGGATGGCCGGGTAGAGGTACCGGTAGGGGATCTGCAGGAAGCGCACCCACAGGCCGATCAGCGGGATGTTGAGGATCAGCAGCAGCACGTTGCCGATCCAGAAGCTGGCGATCAGGCCCCAGAAGATGTCGGGCCGCGAGGTCAGCAGCGCCGGTCCCGGCTGGATGCCGTGGATCAGCAGCGCGCCCAGCATGATGGCCATGGTGGCGCTGCCGGGGATGCCCAGCGTCAGGGTCGGGATGAAGGCGGTCTGGACCGCGGCGTTGTTGGCGGCCTCGGGCGCGACCACGCCCTCGATGGCGCCCTTGCCGAATTTCGACGGGTCGCGCGAGGTGCGCTTCTCCAGCGCGTAGGCGATGAAGGCGGCAACCGTCTGGCCGGTGCCGGGCAGGGCGCCGAAGAACGCGCCGACGCCGGTGCCGCGCAGCGTCGGCAGGATGGCGCGGCGCACGTCCTGCCGGCTGGGGATCATGGAGCGCAGCGTGATCCGCTTCTGGAGCGGGTTGCCGTGGACCTCGTCGATGGAGGCGATCACCTCAGCCACCCCGAACAGGCCCATGGCCAAAGCCACGATGTTGATGCCCTCCGACAGCTGCGGCAGGCCGAAGGTGAAGCGCAGCGCCCCGGACTGCACGTCGGTGCCGGCGATGCCGAGCATCAGCCCGACCACCACCATGGCGAGGCCCTTGACCGGCGAGCCCTGCGCGATGGCGGCCGCCGCCACCAGGCCGAGCGCCATCAGCGCGAAATACTCCGCCGGCCCGAAGGCGATGGCGGCGCGGCCGATCATGGGGCCGAAGATCATCAGCGCCAGGATGCCCAGCGTGCCGCCCACGAAGGACGCCATGGTGGTGGAGAACAGCGCCACGCCGGCGCGGCCCTGCTTGGTCATGGCGTTGCCGTCCAGGCAGGTGACGGCGGCGGACGGCGTGCCCGGCAGGTTCAGCAGGATGGCGGTGGTGGAGCCGCCATATTCGGTGCCGTACCAGACGCCGGCCAGCAGGATCAGCGCCGTGGTCGGCTCCAGGTAGAACGACACCGGCAGCAGCATGGACACCGCCGCCAGCGAGCCGATGCCGGGCAGCACGCCCACCATGGTGCCCAGCGACACGCCGATGAAGCAGTACAGCAGGTTGGTGGGCGTCAGCGCGGTCTCGAAGCCGAGCGCGAGATTGGAGAGCATCTCCATCAGAACGGCATCCGGAAGGCCGGCACCGTCATGCCGAGGCCGAGCGAGAAGATCGCCCAGCACAGCGCGGCCACCACGGTCGCCAGCACCGCGGTTCCGGCGGGCGTGGAGGCGCGGTCGGCCCGCGACGACACCACCACGGTCGCGAACACCGCCGGCACGAGCCCGAAGGCGCCGAGCGTGGCGATGAAGGCCACAACGCCGGCGAGGATCCAGAAGGCCGGCCGCCACGCCACCTGCGGCCACGCGCCCGGCCGGCGCAGCGCCATGGCGATCACGACGGCGGACACGCCCATGGCCAGCACGCCCAGCGTCGCCGGGAAATAGCCCGGCCCCATGCGGCCGGCCGTGCCGATGCGCAGCCCGTAGACCGCATAGAGCAGGAAGAACAGGCCGAACAGGAACACGGCCATGGCTCCGACGATGTCGGGCATGTTTCGGTTGGTCATCGTGGAATTCAGCCTGTTGTGCCCACGCCTCGGTCGCGGTTCCGGCCCGCGCGGCGCGGGGCATTTCCGCCCCCTGGCGCGCCGCCGCCAAGCACCGCGGGGCGCGGGGACGCGCCCGGCCGCGGCCTCCCCGGCCGCGTTTCTATCGATCTATAATTAAGAGTTGACTCCGCCTTGTCAATGAATTCTGACTGGCGTCGCCGGTGCGCCCCGCATCCGTCGCCGTCCGGCGACGATGCGCAGGGCGCCGCCCGCCGCACGCGGACGGCATGCGTCCGGATCCGCCCGCAGGCGGCGCGGCGCGACCGGCCGAAACGTTCTGGAGGAACCCGATGATGAAGACCGATATCCCGGCCACGCGCCCGCGCGCCGTCGCGCGCCTTGCCGGCCTCGCCGCGGGGGCGCTCGCGCTCGCCGCATTCGCTGCGCCGTCCGCCATGGCCCAGGACTATCCGGCCAAGCCCGTCACCATGGTGATCGGCTTCGCCCCCGGCGGCGGCAGCGACGTCACCGGCCGCGTGGTCTCCGCCGCGCTGGAGAAGCGCCTCGGACAGCCCGTGGTGGTCGAGAACCGGCCCGGCGCCGGCTCGACGGTGGCGGCCAAGTACGTCGCCGACGCCGAGGCCGACGGCTACACCCTGATGTACATGTCGTCCGACGGCGTCTCGCTGGGCGCGGCGCTCAGGCCCGGCCTGTCCTACAGCCCGCTGGAGGACTTCGACTACGTCGCGCGGATCGCCGGCTTCCCCTACATCGTGGCGGTCAATCCGGAGCTGCCGGTCAAGTCTCTGAAGGAGCTGGTGGATTACGCCAAGGCCAATCCCGGCAAGCTGCGCTACGGCTCCTCCGGCGTCGGCAGCGGCCCGCAGATGGCGGCCGAGCTGTTCGCGCATTCCAACGGCATCGAGATGGAGCACGTCGCCTTCCAGGGCGCGGCCCCGGCGGTGACCGCCACCATCGGCGGCCATATCGAGGTGGTGCTCGCCGCGCCGTCGTCGATCCAGCAGTTCGGCGAGTCCGGCCAGCTCCGCGTGCTCGGCGTCACCGGCAGCGAGCGGCACCCCAACTTCCCCGACGCGCCGACCCCGGTCGAGGACGGGCTGCCCGAGCTGGTGGTCACCATCTGGTGGGGCGTCGTCGCCCCCGACGGCACGCCCGAGCCGGTGCTGGAGCGGCTGCGCACCGCCATGGCCGAGATCGCGGAGGACCCGGAGGTCGCCGCCCAGCTCAACAAGCTCGGCTACGACGTGATCTATCTCGATCACGAGGCGTTCGCGACCTTCGCCGCCGAGGACGTGGCGCAGTGGACAGAGACGGCGAAGAACGCCGGCATCACCCTCGACTGAACCGCATTCCGGTCGGCCTCCGCTCGCGCGGCGGCGGACCGGATCTGGCCCCGGGGCGTTCCACGACGCCGCCGGGGCCAGTCAGTTTCAGACCACCGGCGACAGCCCGCCATCGATGTTGACGGCGATGCCGGTGAGATAGCTTGCGCGTGCGGAGACCAGGAAGGCGATGACGTCGCCGGCCTCCTCGCTCTCGCCCACGCGGCCGAGCGGCACGCCGCGGCGGCCGGCCTCGGCCCGGTAGAAGGCGTCAAGGTCGCCGTCGCCGCCCTCGGCCGCCATGCGCTCGACCTTGCGCTCGTGCTGGCCGCTCTTGATGAAGCCGATGCACACCGTGTTGACCAGGATGTTGTCGGCGGCCAGGTCCTTCGACAGCCCCTTGGTGAAGGCGATGCCCGCCGCGCGCGCGATGGAGGTCGGCATCTTGCCCTTCGACGGCGTGCGGCCGTCCAGATTGGTGACGTTGACGATGCGGCCGCCGCCCTGGCGGCGCATCTCCGGGATCGCCAGCCGGCAGAACTCCATGGCCGCCCAGACCTTGAGCTCGAAGTCGGCGCGCCAGTCGGCGACGCTGACCTGCTCGAACGG
>JAEWEX010000357.1 GCA_023389135.1 Pseudomonadota bacterium
CCCATGGAGGCGCGCACATGACCCGACGGCTGATCTCCACCGGCTCGGCCTTCGAGGCGGCCGGCGGCTATTCCCGCGCCGTGGTGCAGGGCGGCATGGTGTTCGTCGCCGGCACCACCGGCTACGACTACGCCACCATGACGCTGCCGCAGGACGCCGGGGCGCAGGCGCGCAACGCCTTCGCCACCATCGCGCGCGTGCTGGAGGAGGCCGGCGCAAGCCTCGCCGACGTGGTGCGCGTCACCTACATCGTCACCGAGCCGGCCCATGCCGAGGCGCTGTTCCGCGTCGCCGGGGAGGTGCTGGCCGACATCCGCCCCGCCGCGACCCTGATCGTGGCCGGCCTGCTGAAGCCGGAGATGAAGGTGGAGATCGAGGCGACCGCGCTGCTGCCGTGAGCCGCGCGACGGACGCGGGGCTGGCCCGCTGCGCCCGCATGGCTGCGGCCCGCGCGCGGCCGCGCCGCCGCTGCGGGAAATCCCGCCGGATCGAGCATGCTGCACCGCCACAAGCATCGATCGTGCCGCCCGCGTCGCGCCGGTGCCGGGAGGCGCGGCGGCATCTTTACGCGATGCTCCGGCAGGCCTAACTGCACCGCCGCCCGCGGCCCGGCCCGCGGCGGAGACCCGCAATGACCAACCAGTCGCATGCGCTTCCGCGGTCAGGCTTCCCGCCCCGGCTGCGACGCATTCCAGGAATGACCACCGCCCGCATCGTCGCGGCGGGCTATCTTGCCTACATGCTGGCCGGCTGGGCGCTGCTCAGCCTGCCGCTGGCGCAGGCGACCGACATCCGGGCCGTCGACAACCTGTTCACCGCCGTCTCGGCGGTCTCCACCACCGGCCTGGTCAGCGTCGATCCCGGCTCGTCCTACACGCTGTGGGGGCAGGCCGCGATCCTGCTCATGATCCAGGTCGGCGGCGTCGGCTACATGACGATCTCCTCCTTCGTCTATGTCGCCCTGTCGGACCGGCTGTCGCGGTTCCGCATGTCGGTGACCCGGGCGACCTTCGGCATGCCCGAGGGCATGGACGCGCGCCGTTTCGTGATGCGGGTGGTGGTGTTCACGGTGCTGGTCGAGGCCGCCGGCGCCGGCGCGCTCTACGCCCTGTTCTCCGCCGCCGGGCAGGAGGACGCGCTGTGGTCGGCGGTGTTCCACGCGGTCTCCGCGTTCTGCACCGCGGGATTCTCGCTCTACGCCACCAGCTTCGAGGCCTATCGCGGCGACGCGCCGGTGCTGCTGCTTCTCTCGCTGCTCAGCTATCTCGGCGCGGTGGGCTTCCTGGTGGCCGGCGACGTCTGGGACCGCATCCGCGCCGGCACGCCGCTGTCGCTGACGACCCGCATCGTGCTGGGCGTCACCGCCGCCATGGCGGCCGGCGGCACGGCGCTGCTGTTCCTCGTGGAGCCGTCGCTGCGCGCTTTGCCCGCCGGCGAACGGCTGGTCAACGCGTTCTTCCAGGCCATGTCGGCCTCCACCACGGTCGGCTTCAACTCGATCCCCATCGGCGCCGCCTCGCTGGCCAGCATCCTGCTGCTCTATGTGGTCATGCTGGTCGGCGCGTCGCCCTCAGGCACCGGCGGCGGCCTGAAATCCACCACGGTGGCGATCCTCGCCGCGCTGGCGCGCTCCACCACCCATGGCCGCCGCACCGTCTCGCTGTCGGGCCACGCGGTGCCCGAGATCAAGGTCCGCAAGGCCGCGGCCACCCTGGTCTACGGGCTTGCGGTGCTGATCGCGGGGCTGTTCTGCCTGGCGCTGACCGAGGACATCGCCTTCGAGCGGCTCCTGTTCGAGGCGATCTCGGCGCTGGCGACGGTTGGCCTGTCCATGGGCGCGACCGGTGCGCTCTCCGACGCCGGCAAGCTGGCGATCGTCGCGCTCATGGCCATCGGCCGCATCGGCATCCTGGGCTTCGGCGTGGCGCTGGCCGCCCGCGAGCGCCGGCGCGCCGTCACCGAGGGCGACGACATCGTGCTCTGAGGCGCGGGCCTCAGGGCTCCAGCTCGGTGTCCCAGTAGAGGTAGTCCATCCAGCTGTCGTGCAGGTAGTTGGGCGGGAACAGCCGGCCGTTGCGGTGCAGGTCGTGGACCGAGGGCGCGTAGGGCTCCTGCGCCGGCAGCATGCCGGCGTCCACCGGCATCATGCCGCCCTTCCTCAGGTTGCAGGGCGAGCAGGCGGCGACCACGTTCTCCCAGGTGGTCTGCCCGCCGCGCGAGCGGGGCACCACATGGTCGAAGGTCAGCTCCTCGCGCGCGCCGCAATACTGGCAGGCGAAGCGGTCGCGCAGGAACACGTTGAAGCGGGTGAAGGCCGGGTTGCGGGCCGGCCTGATATAGGTCTTGAGGCACACCACGGAGGGCAGCCGCATCTCGAAGGACGGGCTGTGGACGCTGCGCTCGTAGTGCGACACCACGGTCACCCGGTCCAGGAAGATCGCCTTGATGGCGTCCTGCCAGGACCACAGCGACAGCGGATAGTAGCTCAGCGGACGGAAATCCGCGTTGAGCACCAGCGCCGGGCAGGCATCGGGCGAGACGTGGACGGTCACCGGTCACTCCGCGCGGGCGCCGGCCGGGAGCCCCGGACCCCGGCGCACGCGGGATACTCTATATGTTCCGTGTCAGCCTTGTGAAGCGCCCAAGATGAAGCGGCCCCTCAGCGCCGGAACGCCGCCGCCAGGAACTCGCCGGCATGGCGCAGGCCCTCGCCGTCGATGCCGTGGCCGAGCCCGTGGCCGAAATGGAACTCCGCCGCCATGCCCGCCTTCGTGAAGCCCTCCAGCGCCTGGATCAGCGCCTCGAACGGCACCACCTCGTCATGGGTGCCGTGCAGCAGCAGCACCGGCGGGCGCGCGGTCGCCTCGGCCAGGTGCTCGGGGCCGACCAGCGCCCCGGAGAAGGCGACCACGCCCGCCGGCGCCGCGGCGCGCCGGAGCCCGGTGTGCAGCGCCATCATGGCGCCCTGGCTGAAGCCCACCAGCGCCAGCTTCTCCGGCGGCAGGCCGTGGCGCGCCAGTTCCTCGTCCAGAAACGCGTCCAGCGACGGATGCGCGTTGTTGACGCCGCGCCAGCGCTCGCCGGGATCGCGGAAGGTCAGCCCGAACCACTGCCGGCCCATGGGCGCCCCGGCGCAGGCCTCCGGCGCGTGCGGCGACACGAACGCCGCGTCCGGCAGCAGCGGCGCCCATTCCCGCCCGAGCGCGATCAGGTCGTTGCCGTCGGCGCCGTAGCCGTGGAGGAACACCACCAGCTGCCGGGCGGTCCCGGAAGCGGCGGGCAGGCGCGGTCCGTCGAGCTTCATCACTCCTCCATATGGTCGGCGCAGCGCGGGGCGGGCTGGTCGCCCCACGGCATGATGGGAACCGTGGAGGTCGAGTTCTCCGGCGACCCCTCGATCAGCTTGTCGGTGTAGATCAGGTAGACCAGCACGTTGCGCTTGGGGTCGCAGCCGCGCACGATCTGCACCTTCTTGAAGAACAGCGAGCGGCGCTCCCGGAACGCCTCCTCGCCCTGCTCGATGTTGCGCCGGAACGAGACCGGCCCGATCTGGCGGCAGGCGAGCGAGGCGTTGGAGACCTCCTCGGCCAGGCCCGCCCAGCCCTTCCAGCCGCCGATCTCCGGCAGGGTGAAGTGGCACGCGACGCCCGCCACCGCCGGGTCGTCGATGGCGTAGACCGCGAGCTTGGCGTCCGGCGACAGGAGCCGGAACACCGTGGACTTCTTGAAGATCAGGTCCGGGTCGTCCTGCGCCGTGGCGGGCAGGACCAGGGCGGCGAGCGCGGCAAGCAGGACGAGGATGCGCATGGGACGGTCTCCGCGGAGGAACAACCCTGCAAGTCGGCGATGCCGCGCCGTTTGGCAAGGGCCGGGACCGTCGTCGCGCCAAGGCCCTTGATCGCATGGGCCATCCGCGCCAAGACCTTGGCCATGGACATCCGCACCACCGCCGAGGCCCCGACGCGCAAGCTTCCGCCGCTGCTCAAGCTGGCGCTGGAGCTCGGGCCGCTCGGCGTGTTCTTCTTCGCCAATTCCCGCTACGGCATCTTCGAGGCCACCGCCGCCTTCATGGTGGCCACCTTCGTGGCGCTGGCCGCCATGTGGCTGCTGGTGCGGCGGCTCGCCATCATGCCGCTGGTCACCGGCGTGGTGGTGGCGGTGTTCGGCGGGCTGACGCTGGTGCTGCAGGACGAGCTGTTCATCAAGCTCAAGCCCACCATCGTCAACACGCTGTTCGCGGCGGTGCTGCTGGGCGGGCTGTTGTGGGGCAAGTCGTTCCTGGCGGTGGTGTTCGACGAGGCCTTCAAGCTGGACGCCGAGGGCTGGCGCAAGCTGACCTTCCGCTGGGGCCTGTTCTTCCTGTTCCTGGCGGGCGTGAACGAGCTGGTGTGGCGCACCCAGACCACGGATTTCTGGGTCGCCTTCAAGGTCTGGGGCATCTTCCCCATCACCATGGTGTTCGCCCTGTCGCAGACGCCGCTGCTGCTGCGCCACGAGGTGAAGGAAGACCCGGCGCAGTGAGCCTGGCGGGTTGAGCCCGCGGGCGAGGCTCACGCCCGGCGGCGCGCCCCGAGCGTCGCCAGCGCCGCGCCGCCGACGATGAGCGCGCAGGCCGCCGCCAGCGACCACGTCGCGGCGGCGAAGCCGGTGGCCACCAGCAGGATGGTGGACAGCACCGGCGCGGCGTAGGAGGCGACGCCGAGAAGCCGCACGTCGCCGCGCTTCATGCCCACGTCCCAGACGAAGAAGGCGAGCCCCACCGGCCCCAGCCCCAGCGCGACGACCGCGGCCCACTGGCCGGCGCCGTCGGGCCACACCGTGGTCTCGAACAGGAGATGGCACACGCCGGCAAGCGCCGCCGTGCCCAGGCAGAAGCCCGCCACCGCCTCGGTCGGCACGTCGGGGAAGGCGCGCGAGGTGACCGAATAGGTCGACCAGATCACGGCGCACACCAGCGCCGCCGCGTAGCCCGGCACGAAGGCTGGGTCGAAGGCGAGCCCGCCCTCGCGGCCGGTGATCAGCACCACGGTGCCGAAAAACCCCATCAGCGCGCCGATGACATGGGCCGCGCGCAGCCGCTCGCCCGGCAGCGCCGCCGACATCAGCACGATCAGCAGCGGCCACAGATAGGCGATCAGCCCCGCCTCCGCGGGCGGGGCCAGCCGGAGCGCGGTGAAATAGAAGAAGTGGTAGCCGAACAGCCCGCCGACGCCGTGCAGCCACGCCGCCGCGGGCTGGCGCAGCACGGCGAGCCCCCGCGGCGACCGCATGACGAAGACCAGCCCGGCCGCGCCCGCGATCAGGAAGGTGACGGCGGCGAGCTGGAACGGCGGCATCCGCCCGCTCGCCGCCGTGAACAGCGCCAGCGTCGCCCACAGCAGGACGGCGACGAAACCGGTCAGGCTCGCGCGGGAGCGGGTCATCCGCGCCGCGGCTCCGTGCGTGCTTCGAGACGCCGCCTGCGGCGGCTCCTCAGCATGAGGACCGATGGCGTGGAGCCTGACCGCTGCGGATGTGGATGCGGATGCGATTTAGGTTGCAGGCCACCGCCCTCCCTCATGCCGAGGAGGGGCCGCAAGGCCCCGTCTCCAAGCACGCACGGTCGGTCCGGCAAAGCCCCCGCTGTCATCCCGGACGGCGAAGCCGATCCGGGATCCAGGAACACCGGCCCCGGCAAAACGGCCAACTCCCCCGCTGCCGGGATCCGCGACGCTCCCGTGAAAGGTCCGTGGTCCTGGATCCCGGATCGCGCTTCGCGCGTCCGGGATGACAGGGAGGCGGTGCGTGGCCGCAAGGCCCCGTCTCGAAGCACGCACGGGCGGGCCGGCAAAGCCCCCGCTGTCATCCCGGACGGCGAAGCCGATCCGGGATCCAGGAACAC
>JAEWEX010000358.1 GCA_023389135.1 Pseudomonadota bacterium
CTCGCGCACCGAGCGCTCGGGCGCGGAGATTTCCCAGACCTCCACCGCCGGCGCGGTCACCGGCACCGCATCGGCCCTGTCGCTGTCGGAGCGGCGGCTGATCGACGCCCAGGTGCGCGAGCAGGTGCAGGCCTGCTGGAGCCCGCCGGTGGGCGCGGTCGGCGCCACGGACCTGACCGTGCTGGTCGGCTTCACCCTCAACCAGGACGGGTCGCTGTCGGGCAACCCGTCGGTCATGAACAGTTCCGGGCATCCGTTCTTCCAGGCGGCCGCCGACAGCGCCCTGCGCGCGGTCGCGCGCTGCGCCCCGCTGTCGCTGCCGCCGCAGCACTACGACTACTGGAAGGACATCCAGATCACCTTCGATCCGCGGGAGATGCTCGGTGGCTGACATCCTTGCGCATCGCGGCCGTCGCAGGACCCATTCGGAGACGCCAATGACCCGTCTTTCTTCCCTCGCCCGCGGCGTGATGGTGGCGGCTGTCCTCGCGCTCGGCGCCGGGCAGGCGGCGGCGCAGGTGCGCGTCGACATCACCGAGGGGTCGGTGGCGCCGCTGCCGATCGCCATCACCCCCTTCGTCGCCGGCGGCGGCGAGATGGAGGTGGCGCAGAGCATCGCCACCGTGGTCGAGGCGGACCTCAGGCGCTCGGGGCTGTTCGCGCCGGTGGACCGCCAGGCCTTCATCGAGAACATCACGAATATCGACGTCGCGCCGCGCTTCGGCGACTGGCGCATCATCAAGGCCGAGGCGCTGGTGACCGGCCGCGTCACGCGGGAGGGCGACGGCCGGCTCAAGGCCGAGTTCCGTCTGTGGGACGTGTTCGCCGGCAGCCAGATGACCGGCGAGCAGTATTTCACGACCCCCGACAACTGGCGCCGCGTCGCCCACATCATCGCCGACCAGATCTACGAGCGGATCACCGGCGAGAAGGGCTATTTCGACACCCGCATCGTGTTCGTGGACGAGAGCGGCCCCAAGGACCGGCGCGTCAAGCGGCTGGCGATCATGGACCAGGACGGCGCCAATGTGCGCTACCTGACGCGGGGCGAGGACCTGGTGCTGACGCCGCGCTTCTCGCCCACCAGCCAGGAGATCACCTACATGTCGTTCGCCGGTGGCCAGCCGCGGGTGGCGCTGCTCAACCTGGAGACCGGCCAGCGCGAGATCGTGGGCAATTTCCCCGGCATGACGTTCTCGCCGCGGTTCTCGCCGGACGGCCAGCGCGTGATCATGAGCCTGCAGCAGGGCGGCAACGCCAACATCTTCGTCATGGACCTGCGGTCGCGGGCCACAACGCGCCTGACCGACACGCCTGCCATCGACACGGCGCCCTCCTTCGCGCCCGACGGCCAGAGGGTGGTGTTCGAATCGGATCGCGGCGGGTCGCAGCAGCTCTACGTCATGGGCGCCGACGGCTCGGGCCAGCAGCGCATCTCGTTCGGAGAGGGCTCCTATTCGACGCCGGTCTGGTCGCCGCGCGGCGACCTGATCGCCTTCACCAAGCGCTACAGCGGCAAGTTCGCCATCGGCGTGATGCGGCCCGACGGCTCGGGCGAGCGCGTCCTGGTGGAGGGCTACCACAATGAGGGGCCCACCTGGTCGCCCAACGGACGGGTGCTGATGTTCTTCCGCGACGCCGGCGGCGGCGCGCAGGGCGGACCGGTGCTCTATTCCGTCGACCTGACGGGCTACAACGAGCAGCGCATCCAGACGCCGGCCTTCGGCTCCGACCCGGCCTGGTCGCCCCCGCTGAGCTGAACCGAGCCATGATGTCTCGCTTGATCGGGCCCGGCCCGTTCTCTAGCTTGCGCCCCCGGGTGGGGTGCTTCCGGACTGTCGGTCGCACGTCGAATTTTCGGCATCGTGGCAACGGTCGTTTAACCATGCGTCTGGTAGAGATCGGACGTCCGGTTATGGACACGAGGAGTTGTTAGTGATGTCGCGTACCTCGGTACTCTCCCGCGGCCGCTTCGCCGTGGTGCTCGTCGCGCTGGCGCTGGTCGCCTCCGCCTGTTCTTCCAAGGACAACCTCAACGCGGCCGCCGGCGCCGGCGGTGCGCCGTCGACCCCCGGCAGCCAGCAGGACTTCGTGGTCAATGTCGGCGACCGGGTCTTCTTCGAGACCGATTCGCCGGAGCTGACCGTCCAGGCCCGCGCCACGCTGGACAAGCAGGCGCAGTGGCTGAACCGCTACGGCAATTACGGCGTCGTCCAGCTTGAAGGCCATGCCGACGAGCGCGGCACGCGCGAGTACAACCTCGCGCTCGGCGCCCGCCGCGCCCAGACGGTCCGGGACTACCTGGCGTCCCGCGGCGTCAATCCGCAGCGCCTGCGGACGATCTCCTACGGCAAGGAGCGTCCCGTGGCGGTGTGCGACGACATCTCGTGCTGGTCGCAGAACCGGCGCGTGGTCACCGCGCTCGGCGGGCCTTCCAGCTGATCCGGTCCGGGCGCTTCGGCCAAAATTTGGCCGGACTCGGCCTCTAGCGGCATAAGGGTCGCTGGGGCCGGTCCGGTCCCGAGGAGCAGCCATGACGTCCGCCGCCTTCCGCCTGAGCGCGCTTTGCGCCGCGCTTCTCGTCGCCGCGCCTGCCGCCGCCGCTCCGTGGCCGTTCGGATCGTCCCGGTCCGAGCGGGTCCAGCCGGCCCAGTCCAACCCCGGCGAGATGGCGCTCAGGCTCGGGCAGCTCGAGAACCTGGTGCGCCAGCTCAACGGCCGCGTCGAGCAGCTCGAGCACCAGAACCGCCAGTTGTCGGAGGCGCTGCAGCGCTTTCAGGGCGACGTCGATTTCCGGCTCCAGGGCCAATCGGGCGGCGGCCAGTCCGGTGGGGCGCAGCGGCCGGCGGCGCAGCCGCAGCAGCGGCCGGCCGCCCCGCAGGGCAATTCCAGCTCGGGTCGCGGCGCGCCCCCGCAGATGCTGGGCCAGATCCCCGGCGGCGGCATCGCGGCGCCGGCCGACGGTCGCGGCGGGCCCGGCGCGCCGATGGTGATCGGCCCCGGCGGCGCCGGCGGCATCGCAGCCCCGCCATCTGACGATCCCGAGGACCAGTTCGCGCTGGCCGAGGGCTTCCTGCAGCGGCGCGACTGGGAGCCGGCGCAGATCTCGTTCCGGCAGTTCGTCGACGCCAATCCCGAGCACCGCCGCGTGCCCGACGCGCTCTACGGGCTGGGGGAGAGCCTGTTCCAGGCCGGCCAGTACCAGGACGCCATCGAGCCGTTCCTGACCGTGGTCACCAAGCATGGCGACACCGACCGGGGGCCCGAAAGCCTGCTGCGGCTCGGCCAGGCGCTGGCGCAGATCGGCGAACGCGACAACGCCTGCGCGACCTTCGGCGAGATCGACCGGAAATATCCGCGCGCGCAGCGGGCGAAATCCCAGGCCGACATCGAAGAGCGGCGGCTGGGCTGCTGACGCCCTTGGCCGCGCGGGGGCAGGCCGGACCGGTCGGCGACGACGAAGCCGCTGCGCTGTTCGCACCGCTTGCCGGGCGCGGCCCGGTTCTGGCCGCCGTGTCCGGCGGCGCAGATTCGATGGCGCTGCTGGTCCTGCTCCAGCGCTGGGCGGCGGGCCATGGCGTCGCGCTCGCCTGCGCCACCGTCGATCATGGCCTGCGGCCCCGGTCGGGCGACGAAGCCGGCGCCGTCGGCGCGCTGTGCGGGAGGCTCGGCGTCGGCCACGCCATCCTGCCCTGGCGGGGGGCCAAGCCCGCGACCGGCATCGAGGCCGCCGCCCGGGCCGCGCGCTACGATCTGCTGTGGCGTCACGCGGCGCAGACCGGCGCGCGCTGCCTCGCCACCGCCCATACGCTGGACGACCAGGCCGAGACCGTCCTGATGCGGCTCGCGGCCGGGTCGGGCCCCTCGGGCCTGGCGGGCATGCGGCCGCTGTCCATCCGCGATGACGGCGCCGTCCATGCGCGCCCGCTGCTGGGCATCGCGCGGTCGCGGCTGGAGGCGACGCTGAGGCTGGCCGGCATCGGCTGGTGCGACGATCCCATGAACGCGGACCCCGCCTTCGCCCGCCCGAGGCTGAGGGCGGCGCGCGACGCGCTCGCCCGCGAGGGCTTGACCGCCGGACGTCTGGGCCGGCTCGCTTCGCGCATGGCGCGGGCTGAAGACGCGCTGGCGGCGGCGGCGGACGAGGCGCAGGCGCGGATGCCTGCGGGGCCCGGGGCCGCGGCGGCCTTCGCCGCGCTGCCGGAGGAGATCGCGCTCAGGCTGCTGCGGCGCGCCATGGAACGC
>JAEWEX010000367.1 GCA_023389135.1 Pseudomonadota bacterium
CCATCCGCGTCTGCGAAGCGCGGGCCGCGGAGCGGGACTGCTGAAGAAGTCGCCGCGCGGGGCGCCGGACGGCGTCGCGGGCAACCCCTTGCCCGCAAGGCTCCCTCCCGCACGAGGGAGCCCACGAAACACACGAGGCGCCGCCCGGCGCCCCGCTCCCCCTGCCCGAAAACTCCGCGCCCGAAAATGGCGGCGGAGGCGAGGGCGCTGGAAAATTCCCTCTCCCCGCGTGCGGGGAGAGGGTACGGGTGAGGGGAGGTTCGACGGGCTGCCGTCGGTGGACCGTTCTGCACTGCCGGCCCCTCACCCCGGCCCTCTCCCCGCGGGCGGGGAGAGGGGGCGCTACCGTCGCCGCCTGTTATTCCTGCCGGGCCGGGCATTCCGGCGGGCCGGGACCGCGCGGGCAGGCGGAAAAAACCCGTCCCGCGGCGCGCGCATGGCGGCTTCCCGCAGTTCCCGTTCACAAAGCGGTTCGATTCGTTTAGGTTCCGCGCGCCCATCCCCCTGACGCGAGTTCCGATGTCGAAAGAAGAGCTTCTCGAATTCCCCGGTGTCGTCACCGAACTTCTGCCCAACGCCATGTTCCGGGTGAAGCTCGAGAACGAGCACGAGATCATCGCCCACACCGCCGGCCGCATGCGCAAGAACCGCATCCGCGTGCTGGCGGGCGACCGCGTGCTGGTGGAGATGACGCCCTACGATCTCACCAAGGGCCGCATCACCTACCGGTTCAAGTGACCCGCGCCGCGGCGCCGCCCGCCTGAGCGCGCGCCCGGCCATCGCGCCCAGGAAACCGAGACAATGAGCGCTCGCCGCAAGCTCGTCCTCGCCTCCGCCTCGCCCCGCCGGCTCGCGCTCCTGGAGCAGGTCGGCGTCCGGCCGGACCTCCTGCTGCCCGCCAGCATCGACGAGACCCCGCGCCGCGCCGAGCGGCCGCGCAAGCTCGCCATCCGGCTGGCCGAGGCAAAGGCGAAAACCTCGCGCCAGAGGGCCGACACCGACGACGAGATGAAGACCGCCTTCGTGCTCGCCGCCGACACGGTGGTGGCGGTCGGCCGGCGCATCCTGCCCAAGGCCGAGACGGTGGAGGACGCCTCCGCCAGCCTGCGGCTGCTGTCGGGCCGCGCGCACCGGGTCTACACCGCCGTGTGCCTGGTCTATCCCGGCGGCCGCATGCGCTCGCGCATGGTGGAGACGCGGGTGCGCTTCAAGCGGCTGTCGGACCAGGAGATCGAGGCCTACCTCGCCTCCGGCGAGTGGCGCGGCAAGGCCGGCGGCTATGCGGTGCAGGGCATCGCGGGCGGCTTCGTGGTGCGCATCATCGGCTCCTATTCCTCCATCGTCGGCCTGCCGCTGCGCGACACGCTGGACCTGCTGGAGGGCGCCGGCTTCCAGATTCATCTGGGCTGGCTCAACCCCACGGAGGGGGTGTGACGGACCGGCCGGCCGGCGGCGACCGCCCGGCGCGCCCGCCGCGGCCGTGCCCGGTCTGCGGCAAGATGTCGGTGGCGGGATTCCATCCGTTCTGCTCGCGCCGCTGCGCCGATGTCGACCTCAACCGCTGGCTGTCGGGCGCCTACGCCGTGCCCACCGCCGAGGCGCCCGGCGAGGACGCGCCGCCCGCGGTGGACGAAGGCGGGGACGGGCGCTGAACGGCTGGACAGGCCGCCATCCACCGCCTATAACCCGCCCCGCCTCGAAGGTTCGCCTTCGCGCCCAGGTAGCTCAGTTGGTAGAGCATGCGACTGAAAATCGCAGTGTCGGTGGTTCGAATCCGCCCCTGGGCACCATCCTCCCCCGCAGAGCCCCGGCGCTAGCTCTCGCTTTCCAGCCGCGCCAGCCGTTTTGCGGCGTCCTCGTCGCCCAGCTCCGCCGCGCGCCGGTACCATGACAGCGCCGCCTCGCGGTCCTTGCGCACCTGAAGGCCGTGCTCGTGCATGCGCCCCAGCGCGGCCATGGCGCCGGCATGGCCCGCGTCGGCGGCGCGCCGGTACCAGCGCTCGGCCTCGGGCAGGTCGCGCGGTACTTTCAGCGTGCTGCGGCCCCGCTCCCGGAACGCGCCGAGCAGATACATGGCATGGCCGTCACCGGCCTCCGCGGCCTTGCGGTACCAGCCGATCGCGACCTCGGCCTCCGCGGCGCTGCGGGCCCGCGTCAGCAGATCGAAGCCCAGCGTGACCATGGCGGGGGGATAACCCGCCTCCGCGGCCTGCTGCAGCAGCTGCCGCGCGCCGGCGATGTCCACCCGCACGCCGCGTCCGATCTTCAGGATGGAATGCAGCTCGTGCATGGCGGCCGGATCGCCCGCGTCCGCACGTCGGCGCAGATCGGCGATCTCCTCCGCGGTGGGCGTCGCCTCCAGCCGCGCCATGAGCCGCGCCGCCTGCGCGTCGCCCGCCTCCGCGGCGCGCCCGTACCAGTGCAGGGCCTGCTCCCGATCCTGCCTCATGCCGAGCAGGCCGAGCTCGTGGTGCCGTCCCAGCGAGCGCATGGCCTCCACGTCGCCGGCCGCGGCCGCGCGGCGCAGCCAGGCGAGCGCCTGCCGCTGCCGGTCGGCCCGGCGCCGGCTGTCGATCGTGAACAGGGACAGGGTCCTGTAGGAGCGGTAGAGGTCCAGCATCGCGCCGGTGTCCCCGGCCTCGGCCCGCCGGCGCAACTCCGCCTGCTGCTGCGCGACGCTCGCGCCGTCCTGCGCCAGGGCCGGGGCGGCGGCCATCTGCGCGGGAAGGATGAAAACGGCAAGCGCCAGCCCGCAGGCCCGGACTGCGGCAAGGGCTTTGCCCGGGCCGCTGCGTTCCGGCGCGCGGTCGACGGTCACGGGCTCCTCCTGTTGCTCGCGCCCGCCCTCACCGAGCGTCCGCGCCGCATGAATGTAACGGACGCAGTCTGGGTCGAAGCCGTTTCCCGGCGCAAGCCGGGACGACCGTCTGGCGGCGTGGAACCGGATGGGCCGTTGCGATGTTCACCGCCTGAGCAATGCCGACCAGGCCGGAGCAGCAGCCATGAAATCCCTCGCCCCCGCATTCCTTCTCGCGATCACGGCCATGGCGACGCCGGCCGTCGCGAACCATTCCGGCGCGGTCATGACCGAGGCCGCCGCCATGCCCGAGGGCATTCAGAAGGTGGTCGCGGGCCGCCGCGCGGCCTCCGTGGAAATACGCACCGACGTGTCGGTGGGACGCTCGCTGCCGGGAACGGTGGTCCTGCGCCGCGTGCCGGGTTTCGACGACCATTATTTCGCGGTGGTCAACGACCGCGCCGTGCTCGTCGATCCGCTCAGCCGCACCGTGCTGGAGATCATCGAGTAGGATCGTCCTGCGCTGCGAGGGTACAGCACAGCCGCCCCTCCGCATCCGCGACCCGCACCCTGGTCACCGGCCCGGCCGGTCCGGCCACCTCGCGCGCGGAGACGAAGATGCGCTGCCCGCATTCGACCGCGCGGACGAATGTCGCGTCCAGCCGCCGGCATGCGTCGGGCCGGGGAAGCGCCTGCTCCGCCAGCCCGGCGACCAGCATGCCCTGCAGGATGGTTCCGGACAGGCCGGCCCGGCGCGCGGCGCCCGGGTCCGAATGCAGCGGATTGTCGTCGCCCGAAAGCTCCGCATATGCGTCCGCGCTGTCCTGATCCAGCCGGAGCGCGACCGCATCTTCCGGCGGTCCTGAAGGTGGAGCTGCCCGGCCGGACGCCACCCGCCGGAGATCGGAGATCCTCGGCAGCGCAATCCGCGTCGTGAATGACACGACGTCGGCGCCGGCCGCATCGACAACCGACGACTCCAGCGTCAGCAGGCTTTCCTCGACGGCTCCCGTCACCGACAGCGCCAGCCGCTCGCCGGGCTTCAGCGGGCGCCGGTAGACGAATGTCTGTCCGACCTGCAACGGCGCCCGGCCCGCAGGGACCAGACGCCAGATGCCCTCGCGGATACGGGGCGCGCCGACCCACAGCATCGGCATGATCAGCGGCACGGCATGGCCGCCCAGTCCCAGCAGCCGCGCCAGCCGCGCCGCCCGTTGGTCCACCTCCACCGGTTGCGCGGCCGCCAGCGTCGCGGTCATGTGGCCCGGGCCGCGACCAGCGCCGCGTTGATGCCGCCGAAGGCGAACGCGTTCGCCATCACGGCCTGGATGGCGTGGGCGCGCCCCCGGTTCGGCACCACGTCGAGGTCGCATTGCGGGTCGGCGCCCAGCCAGTTCAGCGTGGGCGGCGCGAACTGTTCCTCCAGCGACCGGATGGCGATGAGGAGGTTGAGCGCGCCGGCCGCCCCCAGCGTGTGCCCGGTCACCGGCTTCGTGGACGACATGGCGATCCCGTCGGCATGGCCGCCGAACACCGTGCGGACCGCCGCCGTCTCCGCGATGTCGTTGAAGACGGTCCCGGTTCCGTGGGCGGCTATGTAGCCGATCGCCTCCGGCGGCAGCCCGGCATCGTCCAGCGCTGCGGTCAGCGCGGCGGCGGCGCCGGCAGGGTCCGGCCGCAGAAGGTCGCCGGCGTCGCCCGATGTGCCGTAGCCGGCGAGCCGCGCGGCCGGCCGGACGCCGCGGGCGCGGGCATCCTCCCCGCGCTCGATCACCAGCATGCCGGCGCCTTCGCCCAGCACCATGCCGTTGCGGCCCTGCGAGAACGGCCGGCAGGCATCGGGCGCCAGCGCGCGGGTCATCTCCCACGCGCGCAGCATGCCCGGCGCGATGTTGGCGTCCGTTCCGCCGACGATTGCACGGCGCACCTGGCCGGAGCGCACCAGCCACATTCCGAGCCCGATGGCCTGCGAGCCGGACGCGCAGGCGGTGGCGATGGCGAGCGTCGGCCCGGTGATGCCGTGCGCCATCCCGATCTGCGAGGCCGGCGCGTTCGCCATGATGCGCGGCACCGTGTAGGGCGAGACCCGGCTGGCCTCCTCGGCGTAGAACGCGTGGTAGCCGTCGTCCAGCGTGGAGATGCCGCCGATGGAGCATCCGATGACTACGGCGGTTTCGCGTCCCGCGACGTCCTTCGGGGCCAGGCCCGACTGGGCCAGCGCCTCGGCGGCGGCCACCAGCGCGAAGCGGCTGCACGGATCGGTGGTCTCGATCTGTTGCGGCGTCAGCCGTGACGACACCGCGTCGCGATCGACCTGGGCCGAGATGCGCACCTTGTGCCCGAGCCAGCGCGTCAGCGTCGTGGGGCCGACGCCCGATCGTCCCTCGCGCGCGGCCTGCCACAACGGCTCGACGCCGATCCCGCACGCGGTGACGGCGCCCATGCCGCTGACGACGACATCATGCACGGTCAGGCATCCGCGGCGGCGCGATGGTTTCGGATCAGTTCGGACAGCGCGGACACCAGCTCGCCCACGTTGCGCGACTGAGCCAGCGGGCCGTCGACCGACACGTAGACCCCGAACTCGTCCTCGAGCCCCATGAGGATCTGGACCACGTCGACGGACTGGATGCCCAGTTCCTCCAGCGTCGCCTCCGGCGACAGCCTGTCGCGCTCGACCATGCCCTCGCGCGCGATGACCTCCAGGATGCGATCCTCCAGCCCGTCTCCGGCGCCGGCGTCGTCCCGCGCCGCAAGCGGCTTCCCGTCCGTCACTGCCTCGTCCCCCAAAGACACTGCCCCTTCATGGTCGCGGCGCCTGGCCGAGCGCACATTCATAAATCCGATGACGCCGCGTGAGAATGCCCCCGTTGCGCTCGATCAGCCCGCGGACCGCGTGATTGTCCTCCAGCACCCAGCCCGCCTCCAGCGTCTCGATGCGGTAGCGCCTGGCGCGCGCCGCCAGTTCGGCGAGGATGAAGGCCGGCAGCATGGCGCCCAGCACGCTGTGGCGCAGCGTCGCGCGGACCCCGAACAGCAGCAGCCGCACGCTTCGGAATTGCCGCCGCCGGGCGCGCCACAGCAGCCGCGCCCAGTTGAACGGCATGAGCCGGCCGCCGAACCCGGTGATCATCTCGTACAGGTTCGGCAGCACCATCCCGAACGCCATGGGCCGTCCGCCGATCTCGATCACGACGACGTTGTCGGGGCCCAGCAGCGGACGCATCGCGCGCGCCATGCCGGAGAGTTGCGCCGCCTCCAGCGGCACGAAGCCCCAGTTGTCGCGCCACGCATCGTTGAAGAT